>NZ_NHPG01000035.1:0-559 GCF_002252965.1 Halorubrum sp. Ea1 | reverse complement strand
CCCGTTCGACTCGGTGCTCACCTCCGGGAGTGCGGTCCTCGCGATGACGTTCGGTCGCGCCGTCGTGGTGCCGTCGATCGGGTGTCTCCCGGAGTTAGTCGGCCCCCAGGGCGGCCACCTCTACGACCCCGAGGACCCCGAGGGGCTNNCGACGACCGCGAGCGGCTCCGGGAGATGGGGCGGCGGAACCGCGAGGTGTCTCGGCGGCTCGAATGGGACCGGATCGCCGAACGGACGCGGGAGATATACGCGCTCGGCCCGGAGCGAACGCCGTGACGCCGAGGAGGTCCCGACGGCGAACTCGTCCCGGGAGTCGCGGCCGAGCGAGTGAGCCGTCCCGAGAGAGTTCGGACGGAGAAACGGAGGAAGGGACCGCATAATGAAGTCCACGCTGCCTCACGTGGCGATCAGACGGAGTCGTGCGTCGACCGTACCCCACGCATCGAGGCCGGAGCCGGAACCGACGTCGCGTCGCGAACGGTCCGGTCGAGAAGCGGTCGTCGGTGCGGGGCGACGACGGAGACGGAGATAGCACATGAACGGAACACCATCCGGACGA
>NZ_NHPG01000063.1:313-736 GCF_002252965.1 Halorubrum sp. Ea1 | reverse complement strand
GAGGAGTCGGGGCTCGAGGCCGGGACCGATTTCGGACTCGCGCACTGTCCCGAGACGGTTCTCCCGGGGAACATCCTCGCGGAACTCCGCGAGAACGACCGTATCGTCGGCGGTATCGGTCCGGAGTCGACCGAGCCCGCCGTCGAGCTGTACGACTCCTTCGTCGACGGGGCGATTCGGACCGCAGAGGACCCGACGACGGCGGGCTCGGTCGACTCCGGACCGATACCGCCGACGATACGGTCGTTCTCGCGGAGTTCCGCGAGGATGTTCCCCGGGAGAACCGTCTCGGGACAGTGCGCGAGTCCGAAATCGGTCCCGGCCTCGAGCCCCGACTCCTCGAGGACGGGTCGCACTCGCTCCTCGGTCGTCCCCGGCGGAACCGTCGACTCCAGGATCACGGTGTCGCCCTCGCGGAGCACC
>NZ_NHPG01000063.1:0-199 GCF_002252965.1 Halorubrum sp. Ea1 | reverse complement strand
GTCGATCTGTACGTCCGCGTTCCGGACGCCGTCACGCACCGCCCCATCGGTGTCGTAGCCGGCCACCTCGTGGCCGCTGTTCGCGAGCACCGCGGCCGTCGGCAGCCCGATGTATCCCAAGCCGTGAACGCAGACCCGGCTCACCGAACCACCTCGTCGATCTCCGCGCTCACCGGAAGCGCGCGGAGTATCCGCGCGC
>NZ_NHPG01000044.1:0-544 GCF_002252965.1 Halorubrum sp. Ea1 | reverse complement strand
GTCCCCCGGATGTTCGTCTACCGGAACACGACGGAGGGGTTCGAGCGCGTCGAGATCGACCGCGGCGTCGCGACGCACGAAGCGAAGGCGGTCGACCTCACCGGTGACGGCTCGCTCGATATCGTCGGGAAATCGTACAGTCCCGACTGTCACGTCGACGTCTGGTATCGGCGGGACTGATTCCTTCGGCGCCCGCTCCGCGCATAAGACGACCGCCGCGAGCGACGTCGCGTCCGCAGCCGTGATTACGCCGGAGTGTCCCCGGATCTCCCTTCAGAGGTCCACGTAGCCGAGGTCCGATAGCCGATTCCGTACGACGGACCCGTCGATGTCCTCGTTCTCTCTGGGCGGCTCCGATTCGACCCGGCGGCGGGCGCTCCCCTCGACGACGAGCCACGGCACCCTCCGCAGGCCGTCGACGTCCGTCTGTAACGGATGGCCGTACCGTTTCCCGTCCAGGGGAGCGATCCGCTCGCCGATCAGGTTCCCGTGGTCCGAGGTGACGACGGTCCGCCCCTCGGTTCCGCCGACGAGCTCCTCGACG
>NZ_NHPG01000123.1:0-505 GCF_002252965.1 Halorubrum sp. Ea1 | reverse complement strand
CACCGCCTCCGGCGACCGCGTCTCGTCGAACGCGCGGAGCGCCTCGGCTTGCACGCCCTCGACCCACTCCGGCGTCGAGCGCTGTCGCCCCTCGATGCCGCGGGTCTTGACCGCGTCACCGAGCCCCGTCTCGGGATACTCCTCGCCCCGTCGCTTCCCGAAGTACCGGGTCAGCGCTCCCGACTCCGAGCTTCGCATCGGGCAGAACGCCACCCAGTCGAACGCGCACTCGTACTCCAGTTCGATGCCGGCGTCACGGCTTATCTCGTCGGCGACCGCCGTCAGCGGACGCTGTTCGCGGCCCTCGGCGGGCGTCACCCAGACGGAGTCGACGATCCCGTGGACGACGCGCCATCCGGCATCCTCCAGGGCGGCCTTCGCGTCGAGGAGGAGCTCGCGAGCGTACGCGTTGATCGCTTCGTGACACTCGATGCGCCCGAACTTGGCGTTGCTGAATCCCTGATACCCGAAGCAAGACACGAGGATCCACTTGATTGCCGACGAG
>NZ_NHPG01000145.1:0-1151 GCF_002252965.1 Halorubrum sp. Ea1 | reverse complement strand
CTCTCGGACGCGCTCTCGCGCGAGTACGACGTGACGGTCGTCGCGCCGAAGCAGAACCAGTCCGGGGTCGGCGGCACTCGCTCGTGGTGGGAGACCACCGTTGAATACGCGGAGAAGGACGCCGGCTACGCGGTGGAGGGGACGCCCGCCGACTGCGTCGCCGTCGCCGAGGTGGCGCTCGGGCTCGACCCCGACGTCGTCGTCTCCGGCTGCAACCACGGGCCGAACATCGGCGCGCACATCCTCGGGCAGTCCGGGACGGTCGGCGCCGCGATGGAGGCCGCCTTCCTCGGCACGCCAGCGATCGCCGTCTCGCTGTACGACCGGGGGAACCTCCCCGTGCCGCCGACCCTGGACGCCGACGACTTCGCGCTCGCCGCCGACGCGGTGCTCGACCTGCTCGACCGCACGGAGTTCGACGGGAGCGACCGAGACGGGACCGGAGCGGCGCTCCCGTTCGGCGCCGACGTGCTGAACGTCAACGCGCCGGCCGCGGACGACGAGGCCGCCGCCGACCCGACCTACCGGCTGACGGAGCCCGCGCGCGGCTTCGACGTGATCGAGTTCCGACCGGGCGAGGAGGGGCCGGAAGACGAGAACGTCCCCGAGGGGTGGGAGTTCGGCGAGCGGCGCGGCGAGATGGGGATGGAGCTCCGCGACCGCTTCTGGCGAGAGTTCCTCCGCGGCGACGTCGCCGACGATCCGGGATCGGACCGGCTCGCGGCGGTGGAGGGCGAGGTGAGCGTCTCGCCGCTGTCGTCGTCGCGGTCCGTCGCCGTCGACCGCGCGGGCGAGGTCGTCGCCGTCGGCGCCGAGCCGTCCGCGCGACCGGACGGGGACTGAGGTCTGACGCGGTCCCGGGGGCTGTCTGTTTCTACCGCCGCCGTCCCGGCCGCCGCGAGCCGCCCGTGAACTGGTCGGCGAGCCGGCCGAGGTACCACACGAGCAGCACTCCCAACAGGACCCCGCCGCCGAGGGCGGCGAGCAGTTCCAGCGGCGTCGGGTTCCACTGGAGGGCGATGAGCGGCGGCGAGACGGCGACGAGCACCAGGAATCCGACCTTGATCTTCCGGTTCCCCGCGTCGCGCTCCGCGTCCGACATGGGTCCTACCACGCCGATCCCTCCGCCGGCCGGAGGGATCGGCGTGGTA
>NZ_NHPG01000093.1:0-723 GCF_002252965.1 Halorubrum sp. Ea1 | reverse complement strand
GCCCGCCTCCTCGACGCCCGCCGAGTTCGCGGCCGCGGCCGTCGACGCCGGCGTCGACGCGGAGCCGGTCGGAGACCTCACCGCCGTCTTCGAGCGGGTGCGGTACGGGGGCGAGGAGGCGACCGAGGAGCGCGAGCGCCGGGCCGCCGAGGCCCTCCGGCGGATCGAGGAGCGCCACGGGGGTGCGGAGTAGTGGTCCGGCCCCTCGTCGCCCTCGGCGTGGCGGCGGTCGCGGTCGGCTTCGTCGCCGCCGTCGACCGCGGGGTCGCGAGCGCGCTGGACCCCTCCGAGACCGTGGTCACGCTGATCGGCGCGCTCGGCGTGGTCCAGGGGCTCAGGTACGCGAACGCCAGACGGAGGCGGCGACGCGAGGCGGCCGCTCCCGGCGACCCGGAGCGGCGGGCGCCGGCCGCGGTGCCCGGCGCCGACCTCGACGAGCGGATCGAGCGGGCGACCGGTCCCGCGCGCGGCGGACACCGAGCGCGCCGACAGGTCCGCGAACGGGTCCGAGAGCTGGCGGTCGCGACCGTCGCCCGCGAGCGAAACGTCTCGGTCGAGGCGGCCGAGCGCCTCGTCGAGACCGGCGACTGGACCGGCGACGCGACCGCCGCCGCGTTCCTCGCGCGCTCGTCGTCGTACCCGGTCCGGGTCCGGCTGCGGGCGATGGTCACCGGGCGCTCGCGCTACGAGTTCGGCCTCCGGGCCGTCGTCGACGCGATCCGC
>NZ_NHPG01000120.1:0-611 GCF_002252965.1 Halorubrum sp. Ea1 | reverse complement strand
CGGGGCGCCGTCAGGGACTGCCGGGCGCGCCTTCCATCACGGCGAAGTCCTCGCCGTCGGCCTCGATACCGATGACCGCCCAGTCGTACGGGGGCTTCTTGGAGACGAGGCGGTCGCGCAGGTCGCCGGCCCGGTTGCGCCACGTGACGAAACAGCGGAGCCGCGGCGTCTCGCCGCCGTCCGTCAGATACGGGTCCAGATCGTCGTCGTCCATACACAACACCGTCACGAGCACGCGTCGCCATTTCCGCTCCGCGATGAACTCCTGTCCGCCCTCGGAGACGGTGTATCCGAGTTCGCGAAAGACATCTCTGGCCTCCGTCGTCGGTGGGATGCTCGCAGTGGCCATCTACCTCATCGTTCGCCTCCATCCGTGATAAAGTTTCTCACGATTCCGCGGACGCGGTTATTCGTCCACCAACGCGGCCGCTCACGACCGTTTTCCGTCAGATCACCGTCGGCCGTCTGTGACCGGTCACTCGTGGGCGGCGTCCCACTCGTCGGGCTTCCGGATGTTGCCGCACTCCGTGCACTGGATCCGGCCCATCGTGTCCATCGCGGTGTCGAACGAGTCGCAGTTCCCGCAGCGGAACCCCCACCGGGCCGACCCG
>NZ_NHPG01000069.1:374-632 GCF_002252965.1 Halorubrum sp. Ea1 | reverse complement strand
GCGTCGTCGATCCGTCGGCGGCCGTCCCTCGTCGTCGCGAGAAGAATCGCCCCGCGGGGCAGACGGCCTGTCGCTGGGACGCAGAGTCACAGTTGTTCTATCCGCTCTACGAGAGAGCGGGTATAAACGTGCGTGGTGTAGGTATCAGCAGAGATAATTTGCGGTTCGATCCGGAGACTGCGGCGCGCGTTTAACGCTTCTGACTCGGGACGTTACTGTCGCCCGAGAGAGCCCGTTCGTCTCCGCCCGTCGCGCCGC
>NZ_NHPG01000069.1:0-257 GCF_002252965.1 Halorubrum sp. Ea1 | reverse complement strand
AAACGTGACGGCGGCCGGGTGTATATAAACTGAACCCCCAGTGGCGGGTTTGAGTTCGTCACGCGACGTGAGGGATCGTCGCCTTCGCGCGGTTCAGGAGTTGCGGTGAGCGCCACTTCCACTTTCACCGTCCGTCCATGGCTCACCCCTTTTAGACGCCTCGTCGTCTCCACCACTATGCACACCCGTTCCCGACGACCGACCGCCGACCTCCCGGAACTCGCACCCGAGGTCACGCTCGTCGACGTCGACGACGA
>NZ_NHPG01000080.1:0-871 GCF_002252965.1 Halorubrum sp. Ea1 | reverse complement strand
TCACCGGCGGCGTCCACGGGAAGGAGGCCCACCCGGACCACCCGGAGACCCCAGGGGAGATCGCGTCGGCCGCGGCGGCCTGCGAGGCCGCGGGCGCCAGCGTGCTCCACCTGCACGCGCNNGTCCGCGAGGCCACCGACGACGCCGTCCTCCAGCACTCGACCGGCGGGACCGCCGCGCCTGACGCCCTCCGGCACGAGCCGCTCCGGACCGACCCCGCGCCGGAGATGGCGTCGCTCGACATGGGGCCGCTCAACCGCTACGAGCGGCTCACCTCGGAGAACACCCGCGAACTGGTCGCATCGCTGCACGCGGAGATGCGAGAGCGGGGAATCAAGCCCGAACTGGAGGTGTTCAACGACGGACATTTCAACGAGTCGCTGTCGATCTTAGAGGAGCTGGAGGACCCGCCGTACCTCAACTTCCTGTTCGGCGGCGGGACCACGTCGCCGCCGCACCCCCGGAACCTGGTGAACCGGGTCGAGGCCCTGCCGGAGGGCGTCGAGTTCAACGTGATCGGGTTCGGGCCGCACCAGCTCCCCATGACGACGCAGTCGCTGCTGCTCGGGGGGCACGTCCGGGTCGGGCTGGAGGACAACCGGTACTACGAGCGCGGGGAGCTGGCGACGAACGAGCAGTTGGTGGCGCGGGCGACGCGGATCTCCGCGGAACTGGGTCGGCCGGTTGCGACGCCCGCGGAGACGCGAGAGCTGTTGGGACTGCGCGGTCGGTAACGGGGCCCTTTTCGAGTCCGGCTGGTCGGATAGTTATAATCAAAGGCGGGATGTTGCTGCCGGCTGTTTATGTGCGGTCGACGATGCGGTGCCCACGTCCAAAGCCACAGCCAGCGAAGCGGGCGCACGCTCGCTGC
>NZ_NHPG01000003.1:0-1144 GCF_002252965.1 Halorubrum sp. Ea1 | reverse complement strand
GTCCTCTAGGCCGAGCCCAATCGCCAGCGCGTTGAGATTGAGGTTGTGACCGAGGTCGGCGCTTGACACGATGTTCTGCACCGTTATTTCGGGATCCTCTTCAACGGGGATCTGGAGTCCGCGAAGCTTCTCGAAGATGATCCCGAGCGCTTCGTGGACGTCATCGATGCTCTTTGCGCCCGTGCACACTATCTTCCCCGACCGGAAAATGAGTGCGGCCGCCTTCGGCTCTTGAGTCCGGTAGACGAGGCCGGGGAAGTTGTCCGGGTTAAAATCGGCGCCCGGGAGGTCCTCTGCGAGCGCTTCCAAGTCGAGCTCTTGGCCGATACCGGTCGATGCAACGACGTTCTGGATCTCGATCGAATCAGCAGGGTTCGTCATCGTTCGCTTTTATATGCGTCCCCCTCCCTTATAAACGCCCGTGGTATAAACAACCGCTCGCTCGCGGTGTGTTCCTCACTACTTTCCTTTTTATCCGCGGGGCCCGGGCGGTTCAACCCTGTCCTGACGATTACAGCTGCGTGTTACTGCTACTGTGCTGCTGTGTTACTACTCCTTTCGTTGTTCGCGCACGCACGTGACTAGCAATTAGTTCGAGACGAGCAGTATCTCTCCACCGAGAGCGGACTATCGCCGTCGAAGTTCACTTTACTTTTTCCCGGTCGGAGCGCTCGTTCATCCGTGGTCGAAACGGCGTCTCGAACCCCACGCTCACGAAGCGACCTCAACGGGATCCGTCGCTGAATCTCCCCCGCGGCCTCGCTTCAGTCAGTGACAGAAAACAAATAATTTCTCGCAAATCAGTTCCTGCGGTTCGACCGAACCACCTCTCCTCGACGGGCTCCGGATGTCTTCAGTTCGCGATCCGTCGTGGCAACCTCTCTCAATGAAACCGCATGACGTGGCGGCGATGGTTCGACGGGGTTAAGTACAAGCCGGGGTTCGTGTTGAATGCGAAGGTCCCCCGGCGTGGGGGACAACGGCCGGCCGCACCGCGGCCGGTCAAAGCGTTCCGACGTGCTTAAGTGTATAAGCCCGTTCGGTTGAAATGCAAAGAACGCACCGCGGATTCGGGCCGTTCAATTCGGCCCGGTTTCGCAGAGTCGGTTCGACCGACTCACCGATATGAGGATTTCGCCCCCTG
>NZ_NHPG01000128.1:0-734 GCF_002252965.1 Halorubrum sp. Ea1 | reverse complement strand
CTCTGCTCGTCGTCGTCTCGCAGCACATAGCTCGCCGGTCTGAGGGCGTTCACCTCCTCGACGAGCGTCCGATCCCCCCAGATGTGTATCATCGTCAGGAGGTCCGAGACGGACTGCTCGTCGACGGTCGGGTCCTCAATCGCCGTCAGGACGCTGCTCAGCTCGGACCCGAACACGAACGGGCCGTCGGGCGTGTAGTACGCCGAACGGGTTCCCAACCTGTCGGTCGCGAGAACGAACCGATTCGCGTCCCGATCCAGACACGCGAGCGCGAACGACCCGTTCAGCGTCGGTAGGGTGCCATCGGGGTCGTCGAGGATCCGTTCGACCAGGCTCTCCGTGAAATCGTCCGGAGTACCGAACAGCGCTCCGTAGAGCACGCCCGCGACGCCGTCTCCGTCAACCGCGTCGTATCCACCCGGGTCTCGCTCACCGTGATGGACGATGCCGAGCGTCGGGTCGGAACAGAGCACGTTCTCTTCGTGGAACGATCGCCGGTACGTCGCTTCCAGCAGCTCCTTCGGGGGCGGTGCTTCCGTATCTCCGCCGAATAACCCCGGCACGGGCTCGCGTTCGGGGCAGCAAGATATTGTTATGGGTTTTATAATGTGTCCAGCGACCGAATCCGCCGATCACGATCATTTCGAGGGTCGGGCGGTCGGAATCGTCGGGCGGTCGCTGATACGGCATCCGTCCATCGAGGGGAGCCTGCATCCCGGTCTCTCATACGGACG
>NZ_NHPG01000029.1:0-793 GCF_002252965.1 Halorubrum sp. Ea1 | reverse complement strand
GGATGATGTTGGGATACAGCGACGCGAAGTCGAGTTCGTGGACGTCCTCGTGGACGCCCGCGTCGGGGGCGAACGTCGTTCCACCGCGGTCGGCGTCATCGAGCGTCGACGCCGGTTTGAACAGTTCCGGCCGCCACGCCCGCCACGGAACGAGCACGTCACGGTTCCGGGCCTCCCGGATCTGCATCGCCGTCAACACGCGTCCGATGGAGGCCCACCCGAGCTCTTGTAAGGGCAACCCGGAGCGCTTGACGAGGTCGAGACACCCCTCGAGCCCCGACTCGTGATAGAAGAACGAGTTGGACTCGTCGACGATGACGCGTCCGGGGACCGCGTACCGCGCCGGCGAGTGCCCCACGTTCCCGTAGGACGTGTACGTCGACTCGCCGGCGAGTTTCGTGTACCCCGGTCTCCGTCCGAGTTCGAGGTCGACGTCGTACGCGTCGGCCGCCTCGAACAGCAACGGAACGAGGTCGGCCGTCGACACGACTAGCACATCGGGGTCGCGCTCATCCAGCGCCGCCCGAACGCCTTCCACGACCCCTCGCGGTGACGAATCGATTCGGTCACCGTCGACGGAGAGCCGCGGCAGCGACTCGACGCCCGATTCGTGGCCGGGGAAATCCAGGCGTACCGTTCGGAGGTCGCGAACCGATCGGTCGGGGCCAGCCGGCGTGTCCGTTTCGAGGCAGTATCGCAGCTGTCGCGTGAGGTCGACGTTGTAGCAGGTGTACGCGTCCGGACGGTCGAACCGGCGGACCCGTTTCGCGACCGTTCGGACCGCCTCGATCGA
>NZ_NHPG01000134.1:0-2482 GCF_002252965.1 Halorubrum sp. Ea1 | reverse complement strand
CAACCTCCACTTCACCGCCCTCGCGGGTGGCGGTGAAGTGGAGGTTGAAGACGCGCTCGCACTCCTCGGCGAGATCGGTGAGCCCGTGGTAGTGCGTGGCGAAGAGCGCGGTGGCGCCCAGCTCGTCGTGGACGAACTCGGCGGCCGCGCGGGCGATGGCGCGCCCGTCCGTCGTCGCGGTGCCGCGGCCGACCTCGTCGAGGAGCACGAGCGAGGCGGGGCCGGCGTCGTGGAGGATCTCCGTCAGCTCGCTCATCTCGCGCATGAACGTCGACTGGCCGCCCGCGATGTCGTCCGAGGCGCCGACGCGGGTGAACAGCCGGTCGAAGACGGGCAGGGTGGCGGCCTGCGCGGGGACGAACGACCCGGTCTGCGCGAGCACGACCGCGAGCGCAACCGATCGCATGTACGTCGACTTCCCGCTCATGTTCGGGCCCGTGATCACGGCGACCGACCCGCGGGGAAGGTCGGCGTCGTTCGGGACGAACGACGCCTCCGCGCGCTCGACGACGGGGTGGCGGCCCCCCTCGATCTCGATCCCGGCGTCGGGGTCGTCGCGAACTTCCGGGCGGACGTAGTCGGCCTCGACCGCCACGGTCGCCAGCGAGCAGCACGCGTCGAGCTCGGCGAGCGCGTCGGCGAGGCCCTGGATCCGCTCCGTCTCGGCCGCGACGCGCTCGCGGACGTCGGCGAACAGCTCGTACTCGAGAGCGTCCGCGCGCTCGGCGGCGCCGACGATCTCCTCCTCGCGCTCCTTCAGCTCGGGCGTCACGTAGCGTTCGCTGTTCTTCAGCGTCTGCCGGCGGCGGTAGTCGTCGGGGACCCGGTCGAGGTTGGCGTCGGTCACCTCGATGTAGTAGCCGTGGACCTGGTTGTGGCCCACCGACAGCGAGTCGATCCCGGTGCGCTCGCGCTCGCTCGCCTCCAGGTCGGCGACCCACTCGCGCCCCTCGCGCTCGGTCGCGCGGAGCGCGTCGAGGTCGTCGTCGAACCCCTCGCGGATCACGCCGCCGTCGGTGATCTCGGGCGGGGGGTTGACCGCGATCGCCTCGTCGATCAGGTCGCGGACCGCGACCAGCTCGTCGAGGCGATCGCGGAGGCCGCGGAGGTGGTCGGTCCGCGGGCGCTCGGCGTCGCCGCCGGCGTCCTCACTTCCCGCCTCCGCGAGGAGCGACTTCAGCTCCGGGACGACCGCGAGCGTCGCGTGCAGCGAGCGCAGGTCGCGGGCGTCGGCCCGCCCCCGCGAGACGCGCCCGACGAGGCGCTCCAGGTCGTAGGCGGCCGCGAGCGCGTCGGCGACTCCCTCGCGGACCAGCGTGCGGTCGGCCAGTTCGCCGACCGCGTCGTGGCGGCTCCGGATCGCGTCGGCGTCGACGAGCGGGCGCCGGAGCCACCGCTCCAGACAGCGCCGGCCGAGCGCGCAGCTCGTCTCGTCGAGCGCGTCGAACAGGGTGTCGCTCGCGCCGAGCCCGCGGTTCTCGAACAGCTCCAGGCTGCGCTGGGCGGCGGCGTCGAGCCGCAGTCGGTCGCGGGGGTCGTACCGCCGGAGCCGTGTGACGTACGAGAGCGGCCCGTCGTCGCCCTGCGTGTACTCCGCGTACGCGAGGACGGCGCCGGCCGCCCGGAGCTCGGCGTCGCCCTCGAATCGCCGGTCGGGCGCCGGGAGGTACGGCTCCAGCCGCTCCGTCGCGGCGCGGCGCTCGAAGACGCCGGGGTCGTACTCGTGGACCGTCCAGCCGCGCTCGGCGTCCGCCGGCTCGAACGTCGGGGCGTCCGGCCCCGCGATCAGCTCGGCCGGCGCGATCCGGTCGAGCTCCCCGGCGACCGCGTCGCGGTCGCCCGACGTGACGAGGCATTCGCCCGTGGAGACGTCGACGGCGGCGAGGCCGACGCCGCCCCCCGCGTCCGCATCGGTCTCGCCGGCCGCCACCGCGGCGACGTAGTTCGTGGTGCCCGACTCCAGCAGGTCGTCCTCGACGACGGTCCCGGGCGTGATCACCTCCGTGACGGCGCGGTCGACGAGGCCGGACGCCTGCTCGGCGTCCTCGACCTGATCGCCGACGGCGACGCGGTAGCCGGCGTCGAGCAGCGATTCGAGGTACGGCGCGGCGTTGTCGATGGGGATCCCCGCCATCGGGTAGTCGCCGGTCGAGTCGGAGCGCTCCGTGAGCGTCACCTCGCAGACCCGCGCGACGGCCTCGGCCGCCTCGCAGAACGCCTCGTAGAAGTCGCCGACCTGGAACAGCACCAGCGCGTCCTCGTGGGCGGCACACAGGTCCGCGTACTGCGAGAGCATCGGCGTGAGCTCCTCGCGGGCGTCGGCGACGCCCGGCGGGAGCCCCGTGGCGACCTCTCGGTCCGCAGTTGGCATACCGCGAGTCCGGGCGCCCGCGGGCATAAACGGTACGGAGGACGGCGGGCGCCCGGACTCGCGGTATGCCAACTGCGGACCGAGAGGTCGCCACGGGGCTCCCGCCGGGCG
>NZ_NHPG01000137.1:0-4251 GCF_002252965.1 Halorubrum sp. Ea1 | reverse complement strand
CGACGAGGTCGGCGGCGCGGTCGTCGCCGACCGCGAGTTCCTCGACCGCGTCACGCTCGGGATCCTCGCCCGCGGCCACGTCCTCTTGGAGGACGTGCCCGGCACCGGGAAGACCCTCTCGGCGCGCTCGTTCGCGACCGCGCTCGGCCTGGAGTTCTCCCGGGTGCAGTTCACGCCCGACCTCCTCCCGTCCGACGTCACCGGGACGAACGTGTTCGACGAGCGCGACGGCTCCTTCGCCTTTTCGCCCGGCCCGGTCTTCGCCAACGTCGTGCTCGCCGACGAGATCAACCGCGCGCCGCCGAAGACGCAGGCCGCGCTGCTGGAGGCGATGGAGGAGGGCCAGGTGACCGTCGACGGCGACACCCACGCCCTGCCCGACCCCTTCTACGTCATCGCGACGCAGAACCCCGTCGAGAGCGAGGGCGCGTTCCCGCTGCCGGAGGCCCAGCTCGACCGGTTCGCGATCAAGACCTCGATCGGCTACCCCGACGACGACGGCGAGGTTGAGCTCCTCCGCCGCCGCGCGGGTCGCGCCGAGCAGGCGCCGACGGTCGACCGCGTCCTCGACGCCGACGCCGTCTCGGCGCTCCGCGAGGTGCCCGAGACGGTGCGCGTCGAGGACGACCTGCTCGGGTACATGGCCGCGCTCGTCCGCGCGACGCGCGAGGACCGCCGCGTCGACGTGGGCGTCTCGCCCCGTGGCACCCAGCGGCTGTTCGAGACCGCCCGCGCCGCCGCGGTCGTCGCCGGCCGCGAGTTCGTCACCCCCGACGACGTGAAGCGCGTCGCGGAGCCGACGCTCGCGCACCGGCTCGTGCTCACCCCCGACGCCGCCGTCAACGACGTCGACAAGCGCGACGTGATCGCCGACGCCCTCGACCGCGTCGCGGTGCCGACGGTCGAGGCGCCCGAGGCCTGACGCCGGTTTGAAAACGGGTCTGCGAGCTACTCCGCGTCCCGCTCCGCCAGCAGCTCCGTCGCCGTCAACAGCGACTCCAGCTCCACGTCGTGGTCGGCGAGCAGCTCCGCGGCCCCCTCCTCGCGGTCGACGACGACGAGCACGCGGTCCACCGTCGCGCCCGCCTCGCGCAGCGCCTCGACGGCGTCAACCGCGGACTGCCCGGTCGTGGCGATGTCCTCCAACACGACGACCTCCTCGCCCTCGTCGAGCCGGCCCTCGATGCGGTTGCCGGTGCCGTACTCCTTCGCCGACTTGCGCGCGATGACGTACGGGCGCCCCAGCTCGGCGGCCGTGACGGCCACGAGCGGGACCGCGCCGAGCGCGACCCCCGCGAGCTTCGCGTCCGTGTCGGCGAGCCGAGCCGCGAACGCCTCGCTCACGAGCGTCAGCGCGTCCGGGTCGGTCTCGAACAGGTACTTGTCGACGTAGTAGTCGCTGGTGCCGCCGTGCGAGAGCTCGAACTCGCCGAATCGGACGGCGTCGGCCGCCCGCAGCGCGGCGATGAGCTCGCTCCGTCGCTCGTCGTCGGTCATACCCTGACGGGGCGGGCCGGCGACCATAAACGGGTCGGAACGCGGGCGACGGCCGGAACGGAGACGCCGGCCGGATCGGAGCCCGATCGGTCGCTAGCGGTCGATGCCGCTGCCGCCGTCGACGACGTCGGCCACGTCATCGGGCGTGATCACGGCGAGGTCGCCGTCGACGGTGCGCTTCAGGGCGGCGGCCGCGGCGGCCCACTCCAGTCCGTCCGCGACGTCGCCGCCGTCGAGCCGGTTGGCGAGGTACCCCGCGACGAACGCGTCGCCGGTGCCGATCGCGTCGAACGTCTCCGCGTCGAAGACGCTCTGCTCGTACACCGCGCCGTCCCGCAGGGCCACCGCGCCCTCGCTCCCCCGCGTGACGACGACCGTGTCGAAGCCGAACTCCGAGGCGAGCCCGTGGGCGATCTCGACGGCGTCGCCCTCGCGGCCCAGCACCTCGCGGGCGTCGCGCCGCGGGACGAACAGCGTGTCGACGTGCGCGAACAGCTCCTCGTACGCCGCCCGGGCCGTCTCGGGGTCCCAGAGCTTCGCCCGGTAGTTCAGGTCGAACGAGCGGGTCGCCCCGCCCTCCCCCGCGGCGCGGAGCAGTGCGGTCGTCGTCTCCGCGGCCCGCTCGGAGAGCGCCGGGGTGATCCCGGTCGTGTGGAACCGCTCGGCCGACTCCAGCGCGGCGGTCGGGAGCTCGTCGGGCTCGACCGTCGTGATCGCGGCGTCGGCCCGGTCGTAGATCACGCTCGTCCCGCGGGGCTCGCCGCCGTGTTCGAGGTAGTACGTCCCGACGCGGCTCGACTCGGGGTCGGCCCACGCGACGCCGGTCCGGACGCCGTGGCTCCGGAGCTCGCTCACGACGCGGCGGCCGAGCGGCGACTCCGGGAGCTTGGAGAGCCAGACGGCGTCCGCGCCGAGCCGCGCCGCGCCGACCGCGACGTTGCTCTCCGCGCCGCCCGCCTGTACGCCGAGGGTCCGGGCGGTCTCCAGCCGGTCGCCGCGCGGCGGCGAGAGCCGGAGCATCGTCTCGCCGAACGTCACGAGGTCCGTCACGCCGACCACCCGACGCGTCCCGCCGTCGCCGCTGTCGTCGCCGCCGACGCCGCGGCCGTCGCGGTCGCTGCAGTGCGCATACCGGAGCGTCGGCGGGGGAGTACAAAAGGGCAAGCGATCGCCGCCGGCCCGACCGCCCGCCGTCTCGGACCACCTCACCGGAGCGCGGACGCCAGCACCACCGCCCCGAACAGGAGCAGCGCGAGGGCCGCGACAGGCTGCGACCCGGCGGCGGCGAGGTAGACGCCGTAGACGACGCCGACCGAGAGCGCGCCGACGAGCAGTGTCGTCCCGGCGTGGACGGCGACGTTCCGCCGGGTCCGGGCCTCGCGGCCGACCTGTGCGCCGACTGAGAGCCCGTGGTCCGCGGCGTCCCACGCGACCGCGAGCGCGACGCCGCCGACGAGCAGCGCCTCGACGCCTCCGCCCCGATACCCCGCGACCGCGAGCCCGACGGTTCCGACCCCGGCCGCCCACGAGAGGAGCCGGTGCGACCGCCGGAACGACCCGGCGACGAGTCCGACCGTCGCGGCGCCGAGGAGGGCGCCCCCGAGCGGCGCGGCGAGGAACCCCGCGAGGCTCGCGACCGCGGCCGCGACGAGGGCGACGACGACGGCGAGCGTCGGGGGGCGGGCGTCGCGCTCGGGTCGGTCGGTCGGTGCGTTCGCGCCGCCGTCGGCGGGGGAGCCGTCGGCGCTCACGGCGACCACCCGGCGCTCACGGCGACCACCCGGCGCTCACGGCGACCACCTGTTCGTCGCTCGCGCGACCGCGACGGGGAACGACTCCCCGTCCCACTCGACCGCGCGGATCCCAGCCGAGCGGAGCTCCCGAAGCCGCTCGCGGCGCTCGAATCCCACGAGCCGCTCGCCGGGGGTCTCGCCGGCCGTGACGTCCGGCGAGAGGGCGGTGACGAGGTGGCCGTGCGCGTCGATCCGGCGCGCGATCGACGCGGCCGCGTCGTCGACGAGCGGGGTGAAGAAGAGCACCTGCGCGTCGGCCGGGAGCCGCCGCCGGAACCGGCGGAGCCACAGCGACCGGTAGAACCGGTCCCCGCTCGGGGTCGGGGCCAGCGCGGGGTCGGTCGCCAGCGTGTCGCGGCCCCGCGCGGCGTGCGCCGAGCCGGCGCCCGGCGCGAGCCAGCAGTCGACGGGGCCGAGCGCCGCGATCCCGACGCGGTCGCCGCCGTCGAGGAGCGCGCGGAACGCCTGCCCGGCGGCGCCGACGCTCGCCTCCACCGCCGTCTCCGCCGCCGGCTCGGGCGCGGCGTACGCGGACTCCCGCGCGTCGATCAGGAGGACGACCGTGGCGGCGCGCTCCTCGCGGAGCTCCACGGTCGCCAGCTCCCCCGTCCGCGCCCGGCGGTTCCAGTCGACCCGCTTGAGCGGGTCGCCGCGGCGGTACTCGCGAGTGGCGTGGAACTCCACGCCCGCCCCGCCGACGTCGGTCGGCATCCGGCCGTGGTACCGCGTCGTCAGCCCCCGGAGCGGGAGGTCGCCGCCGGCGGCCAGCTCCGGGGTACAGACGACCCGCGCGGGGTCGGCCGGCTCGATCGCGGTCGTCCGCTCGCGCGATCCGGAGGGGTTGCGCGTGATCGCCGTGACCGCCTCCCACTCGTGCTCGCCGCGGGTCGCGCGGACCGCGTACTCGAACGCGGCCGCCGATCCCGGGCGGAGCGCGGTCGCGATCCGCGCGGGACCGTCG
>NZ_NHPG01000071.1:0-1255 GCF_002252965.1 Halorubrum sp. Ea1 | reverse complement strand
TGATATATTCTGACCCAGTCGCGGTCAGTACAGGTGACTCACGGATCGATCAAGACAGAGTGCCTCGCTTTTAATGTTTAAGATACGCAGAAATTGTTTCAACAAGACACTTACCACTTGACTGGAACTCGTTGTCTATGGTTTCTCACACCCGGCGTACAGTGTTAGCGGCTCTCGCTAGTGTTGGGCTCGCTGGCTGTACAAGTATCACTAACCCGGACGCACAGGATGAGGATGAATTACCAGATCAGTGCCCCACGTCACAGGATCTCGATGTTGAGTGGCCGCGGGATCTCACCACGGAGTCCGCAGCAGAGTTTGTCACAGAATACGAGGAAGCATATCTGTCCGAGCAAGAACAAGGCGATTCAGAGTTCGTCGCTTTCAATCTCGATATACAACTAAATCAAGGGGTATCGAGGTTCTTTCGTGGCTTCTCACCGTATTTGACTGGTGGATTTCGAATAACCGCCAACAGCCGTGGAAGCGTTGAGTCTTATGTACTAGAACTAACTGCGATTGAAGCTAACCCCGCTGGAACGCCAAAATACCCAGACGAAACTTATGTTCCTGAAGACTCATTGCTAGAAGATCCCGATTTCATCCCAATTGATGAAATCATGGATCAGCGACTCCGAGCAACACTAAAGGGCGCCGCAGACTCGGGTACCCAAAAAGCGAGAGTCACTTCAACCTCAGAGATTGAACGATATGCCGATCTGGTGGGAAACCTTCCAACAAATCATCCTCTGAAGATAATAGGGTAGCATACTTCGACGTCGATGGAACACTAGTCCTGTTGATCGCTCAATGGAACGGAGGAAGTGTTGGTTTGTGGGAAGGCTCCGCACATTACTATGTTACAGAGAACGTCGTTTGGCGAAACAACGAAGAAGACGGATCGCCACGGGACGGAACGCTGGTCGAATGTCGTCCGCCGGAGTGAGCTTAGAGATGATACCATACTTAGTGAGAAAATGTAGAAAGTCCCACTGTGATCTCAATATCTTCGTGGATACTATCAACGTGTTAATTTCGTCGTGAAATAGTCGATTCGCATTCTTCAGCGACCAGCTGTTTCAGCCCAGTTTGTGTCTGAAGAATAGGATTTCAACAGAGCCTGCGTGACTATTCACAAGTAATTAGGGAGCGTTGCCCTCAGCCGTTTATAACTGATCGACGACTCTGCGGTGACAACCTCCAAAGCCCCAGCCGGCGAGGCGGGCACACGCTCGCTGCGGTCCTCAGTCGCTCG
>NZ_NHPG01000026.1:482-785 GCF_002252965.1 Halorubrum sp. Ea1 | reverse complement strand
TCGAGGACCCGTCGATCGAGCTGACGGACTTCGACACCGCCGTCTCGGGAGCGGACGCGCTCGTGATCACGGCCGATCACGACGAGTTCGAGACCCTCGATCCGCGTGCGCTCCGCGAGCGGATGTCGACGCCGAACGTGGTAGATACGAAACAGATACTGCGATTACGGCGGTGGCGCGACGCCGGGTTCTCCGCCCGTCGCATCTGAGCCACCGTCCGATCCCGGTCGCGAGTGTGTGTGGGCGCGTCTGCCGTACGGGTCGATCCCGGTCGCGAGCCGGTCCGACGCGCTCGCCCGTGCG
>NZ_NHPG01000026.1:0-461 GCF_002252965.1 Halorubrum sp. Ea1 | reverse complement strand
CGTCGGCCGCGTCCGGTGACGTGTGCCCAAATAGAACAAACGGTCGAATGGGTATTGCGCTTCTGTCGACGTGTGTGGCATGTCAATCGAGTCGGTACTACTCACGTAGTACCACGCCGATGAGTACCACACCGGCGCCGCCTCGCGGCGGTCAGTCGTCGGAGTTCGTCGACGCCAGATACGGTGAACACACTCGTCGTGTCCCCGACTCGAAGCCGATCTGAGGTTCCCAGCCCGTGGCCTCGCGGATCTTCGAACAGTCCGCGCAGGTGTGGCTCACGTACACGTCCTCGGGAATCGGGTTTTCGACGTACACCGGCTCGACGTCCGTCCCCAACACGTCGTTTATCCGGTCGACGACCGTGTTGAAGGAGTACGCCTCCCCGGTCCCGAGGTTGTACACGCCGTCAAGCCCGTAGGTGCCGGCGTCGATCAGTCCGCGGACGATATCGTCGACGTGA
>NZ_NHPG01000097.1:0-504 GCF_002252965.1 Halorubrum sp. Ea1 | reverse complement strand
CCCGCGAGAAACCGCCGGCCGGAGGTCTCCGCTCGTCGACGGGCGTGCGCCGACAGAGCCGCTATTATAAAGAAACCGGGGCGGGGGCCGTACCGCAACTGACGCGGGTGTCCGGGGTCATGGGACAGTCGACTTCAGCCGCGGTACGAGTTATGTGTTGCCGGTACGCATATTTACTATACATGCCATATATGTAGTACGCTGTAATTACCGAAGACGACCGTGACTGACGACGGGAGTGTGCCGGCTTTTACCACGACCCAAACGACGTCAGCGTCCGGGCGCGACGCCGGATTCGCGCCTCGGCTCCGACGGCGGACTCGGAGACGAGCGGCACCGCCGGTAGCCGATCGGTCCCGCGGATTCGCCGCGCTCAGGGCCATCGACGCGGAATCGATACTGTTTATAGACACGACGGCATCCTGTAACTAAGGCCCCAATGCACACGATGTCCCACACCAATAACGACCGTGCGTCCGCCGGAAATGACACGACGATCGTCGA
>NZ_NHPG01000121.1:0-1653 GCF_002252965.1 Halorubrum sp. Ea1 | reverse complement strand
GTGAGCGGGTGGGCGGTCGTCGGCGTCTCCTCGCTGTTCCTCTACGGCGCGCTGACCTACCATCGCCGCCGCGCCGAGGCGGCCCGGCGGGAACTGGAGACCTCGAACCAACAGCTTCAGGTCTTGAGTCGCGTGTTCCGCCACAACATCCGCAACGACCTCAACGTCATCCGCGGCTACGCGGACCTGCTCGCGGACCGCGTCGAGGACGAGCGGAGCCGGGACTGTCTGGAGACGATTCGGACGACGACCGACGACGTCGTCGAGATAAGCGAGAAGCTGCGCGTCATCGAGGAGGCGTCGCCCGACCCGCCCGAGGGGCGGATCGATCTGGTCGAAACCGTCCGGGACGCGGCGGCGGCGGTCGACGGGCCCGACGTGACGATCACGATCGAATCGCCCGCCGAGGCGTGGATCCGTGCGGATCGATCGGTCGAGTATCCCGTCCGCGAGGTGTTCGAGAACGCGGTCACGCACAACGACGGCTCGACGCGTCGGGTCGACGCGCGGGTCGAGAAGGACGGAACGACCACCGCTCTCGAGGTCAAGGACAACGGCCCGGGGATCCCCGACGACGAGCAGGCGGTGTTGCGCGCGGAACAGGAGACGCCGCTCTCGCACGCGAGCAGCATCGGCCTCTGGCTCGTCAAGTGGATGTGCGAGACGCAGGGAGGGACCGTCGGGTTCGAGACGACCGACGACGGGACGACGGTTCGACTCCGCTTCGAGTCCGCGGCGGTCGCGGACCGAACGGGGACGGAGCGATCGACGGGACCGGGAAAAACCGGGGGACTGGACGGGGGCGGCGAGTCCCGGCGAGACGATCCGGTCAGTCGAGTTCGGTGATCGTCACAGCGTACACGGCCCCGCAGTTCCCGCACTCGACGTGGACGCCGCGGCTCGTCTCTCCGCGGGTGAACTCGGAGATCTCCTCCGAGCACGAGCACTCGAACTGAACTCTCATTGTTCCGTTTACGTTGTTCCAGTATTTAAAACACAGCGTCCCGAAATCGATCGTGAGAACTGGTTGCGGGACTCGGTCGTCGCCGCGGGGATCGCGACGGCGGCGCGCTCAGTCGTCGTCGACGATCACTTCGACGGGGCCGTCGTCGGCCTCTCCGTCGAGGCCGCCGTCGCCGTCGCCGCCGGCCGCGGCGGACTGGGTCTGTTGGTAGTAGAGCCCGCCGGCGACCGCGAGGACGACCCACGACCGCCAGTTAGCGAGGTTCAGCGTGTAGCCGATGCCGAACGGCTTCTCCACCAGCATCCCCTTGCCAGGTTGCCAGTACGACGACAGCAGCCGGCCGAGGCTCGGCCGCTCGAAGTTGTACGGGATTCCGAGTATCTCTCCCGAGGACGGTTTGTCTGCCATACCGGCACATCGCTCGCCGGGGATATAAATCGTGGCGGGACCGGCTCCTCGGTCGCGGGCTCGCCGCCGCAGGGGGCCGGCGGACCCGGCTACCGGTACCGCCCGCGCCCCTCCACCGTCCGCAGTCGGTCGAG
This sequence comes from Halorubrum sp. Ea1, assembly GCF_002252965.1. Taxonomy (NCBI): domain Archaea; kingdom Methanobacteriati; phylum Methanobacteriota; class Halobacteria; order Halobacteriales; family Haloferacaceae; genus Halorubrum; species Halorubrum sp. Ea1. The sequence goes on along the minus strand of NZ_NHPG01000121.1, from coordinate 147 downwards.
GACGTCCCCGTCGCCGGCTTCAGCGTAGCCGGCCTCGAACGCCTCGATCAGGGGGTTCGGCTCCGTCGCCGTCGCGCGGACGGACCCCTCGAACACGTGGAGGTCCATCGCGTACCACACCGGCCACGTTGAGGACCACGCGATGGA
>NZ_NHPG01000150.1:0-4257 GCF_002252965.1 Halorubrum sp. Ea1 | reverse complement strand
ACCGACGGCGGCACCGATCGCCGGCTCGTCGCCGGCTGGGAGGGGCGGTACTACGAGGACTTCGCGGTCGGCGACGTGTACAAGCACCCGTACGGGCGGACGGTGACCGAGACGGACAACGTCTGGTTCACCAACCTCTCGATGAATCTCAACCCGATGCATTTCAACGAGGCGTACGCCGCCGAGACGGAGTTCGGCGAGCGCCTCGTCGACGGCACCTTCGTCATCGCGCTGGCGGTCGGGATGAGCGTCATCGACGTGAGCGCCAACGCCACGGCGAACCTCGGCTACGACGAGATCCGCCACCACGCGCCCGTCTTCCACGGCGACACGCTGTTCGCGGAGTCGGAGGTGCTCGACAAGCGCGAGTCCGACTCGCGCGATCGCGTCGGCATCGTCACCACCGAGCTGCGCGCGTACAACCAGAACGACGAGCTCGTGCTCTCCTTGGAGCGCACGCCGATGGTCCTGAAACGCTCGCACGCGCAGCCGAGCGCGGCGCGGCCGACGGGGTGGCCGGCGGGGGTCGGCACCCAGCCGGAGGACCTGGAGTGACCCGGTCGCCCGGCGCTCGCGGCAACTCCGGCGCTCGCGGCAACCCCGGCGGCTACCCTCGAAGCTATCCCCGCCGACGGAGAACGGGCGGCCGATGGACCGCGCCGAGCGACGGATCGTCGCCTTCACCGCCGGCTCGCACGGGCTTGTCCACACCTACGAGCTCTCGATCCCGATCCTGCTGACGGTGTGGATCGCGGAGTTCTCGACGACCGCGGCCACGCTCGGCCTCGTCTCCACGGTCGGCTACGGGCTGTTCGGCGTCGGCGCGCTCCCCGGCGGCATCCTCGTCGACCGGTTCGGCTCCAAGTCGCTCATCCTCGCGTGTCTCGGCGGGATGGCCGCCTCGTTCCTGCTCGTGAGCGTCGCCCCGAACCTGCTCGCGCTCGCGCTCGCCATCGCCGTGTGGGGCGTCACCGCGAGCGTCTACCACCCCGCGGGGCTGTCGCTGATCTCCAAGTCGGTCGACCGCCGCGGGACCGCGCTCGGCTACCACGGGATCGGCGGCAACCTCGGCATCGCCCTCGGGCCGCTGGCGACCGCGCTGCTCCTCCTGGCGTTCGACTGGCGGGTCGTCGCGGCCGCGCTCACCGTTCCCGCCGTCGTCGTCGCCGCGTACGGCCTCACCGTCGACGTCGACGCCGCGCTCCCGGAGTCCGCGGTCGTCGACGGCGGCGGCGAGGGTTCGGCCGCCGCCGACGAAACGGGCGACGGCACCAAAGGCGAGGTGTCGCCGTCGACGATCGTCGACGACACGCGGGTCCTGCTCGCCGGCGGGTTCCTGATCGTGTTCGCGTTCGTCACGCTCAGCGGGCTCTACTACCGGACGTTCCTCACGTTTCTCCCGGACCTCCTCGGCGACGCCCTCGGCGGGTTGGTCGACGTCCGGCTCATCGATCCGGAGAGCCCGTACGCCGAGGAGTTCGACCTCGCGCGGTACCTGTACGTCGCCGTCCTCATGGTCGGTGTGCTCGGCCAGTACCTCGGCGGTCGGATCGCCGATTGGGTCCGCCCGGAGCGGGGACTGATCGCTCTCATGTCCGTCCTCGCGGTCCTCGCGCTGCTGTTCGTCCCCGCCGGCGCGACCACCGCGTCGTTCCTCGCGGTCTCGCTCGCGCTCGGAGTCGCGCTGTTCACCGTACAGCCGCTCTCGCAGGCGACGGTTGCGGCCTACTCGCCGAGCGAGGCGCGGGGGATCTCGTTCGGCTACACCTACCTCGGCATCTTCGGCGTCGGATCGCTCGGCGCCGCGCTCGCGGGGACGGTTCTCACCCGTGCGGGCCCCCGCGAGCTGTTCCTCGTGCTCGCCGTCATCGCGGTCGTCGGCGCGCTCGCGGCGGCCGCGATCTCCCGGTTCGCGACCCGGCGGGACTGACGACGCGGGTCGCGCGCGTCGGTCACTCCTCGGACCGGTGGTCGTCGCCTTCGGCGTGGTCGTCGCCCTCGTCGTGGTCACCTTCGCCGTGGTCGTCGCCTTCACTGTGGTCGTCGTCCCCGCCGTGGTCGTCGCCCTCGTCGGCCTCTTTGCCGACCGCTATCCGCACCGGGCCCTCGTCTCCGGGATCGTCGCCGCCGTCGTCCACCGGCGCGTGGTCCGGCTCGTCGCCGTCCGCGTAGTCGTCCAGCGTCGCCTCGCGGTGGTCGCCGCGCTCGCCCTCCAGTTCGCTCAGCGCGTAGCCGACGGCGTAGCCGGTCGATCCCCCGAGGAAGGCGCCGATCCCGGCGCCGATCGGGCCGCCCCGAGCCCACGAGCACCGCCCCCGTGAACCCGCCGACCGTGGCGGCTCGCTCCGCTTCTCGCTCGGCCCGCGTGCGGTCCCGGTCGGCGATCCGATCGGCGGCGTGGCCCTCGTCGTGGTCGTGATGGGTCATACCCGACGGTAGGGGCTCCGACGGTCTATACGCTTCGCCGATAAGGGACGAGGGGGGCGAGCGGAGCGATCAGACCGTGTGTTTCGCCTCTTCCGCGTCGTCGACGACCTCGATCCCGCGGTTGTTCACCGCGTGGGGGTCGAGCCCCTGCTCCTGCAGGAACTGCTTGTAGATGCGTTCGACCGTCTCGCCGTCCTTCTGTCGGTCGCTGGCGTGGTCGCACAGCTCCACGAGGTTCTCCGGCACGTCGTTCTCGTGGACGATCCAGTGGTTGATCGTGTCCGAGAGCCGGCGGATGGGCGAGGTGAAGTGGCCGTAGATGTCGAAGTTGAGCGCGTGATGGCCGCCGAACGGGTCGTTCATGTACTTCGCGCGGGGCATCACCTTCAGCACGGCGCGCTGGATCTTGTTGAGCTGCCGGCCGGGCGACTCCTCGAGGGCGGCGTTGACCGCCTTGCGCGGGTCGTCGCCCCACGCGCTACCCGGGATTGAGACCCCGTCGAGCTCCTGGATCTCCGTGAGCGCCTCGCTCCACTGGTCGGGGGTCGGCTGCGGGTGGACCCGGTACATGGCCTCGACGCCGCGGTCCCACATCAGGGTGTGCGTCACCGCCTTGTTCGCCTTCAGCATCGACTCCTCGATGATGGTGTGCGCGCGGTCGCGGCGCGGGTTCAGGACGAGCGAGCCGTCCTCCTTGCGCTGCTCGTGCATCCGGTCGGCGAGCTCGAAGGCGAGTTCGTTCTCCTCGCCGAGGGGGAGCGAGGGGTCCTCCAGCCGCTCCTCGCACTGCTTGTAGGTGAGCCGCTCGTCGGAGTTGATGACGGACTTGTAGATGTCGATGTCCTCGAACGAGAGCGTCTCGTCGTCGATCTCCATCTCGACGGTGTGCGCGAGCCGGTCCTCGTTGGGGACGAGCGAGCAGACCGTCTCGGCGAGCACCGGCGGGAGCATGTGGATCGTGTAGTCGGGCAGGTAGACGGTGTTCGCCCGCTTCACCGCCTCCTCCCACATCGCCGTGTCGGGCGTGACGTAGTGGGTGACGTCGGCGATGTGGACCCACAGCCGGTAGGCGCCCTCCTCGCGCTCGATCGAGATCGCGTCGTCGAAGTCCTGCGCGTCGACGGGGTCGGTGGTCCAGGTCGTGAGATCGCGGAGGTCCTCGCGCTCGTCGATCTCGGCTTCGATCTCGTCGTACACGCCCTCGGTCCGGGTCTCCGCCTCGCGGAGGACCTCGTTCGGGAACTCGTCGGGGATCTCGAACTCCTCGAACAGGTCCGCCCGCTTGTCGGCGAGGCGGTCCGCCAGCTCCGGCGTGATCGTCACGGGCCCCTGGTCCTCGGCGGACCCCGGTTTCGGCTCGTCGTCTGACATACCGGGACCAACGCGGGTCCGTTAGAAAGGCCTGTCGGGGGCGCAGGAGCGGCCGCGCCAGACCGGGGGCGGGAGTGTCGGAGGCGTCGCCCGCCTACCCGACAATCACGCCGAGGACCGGCGAGAGCGCGACCGCCGCGACCGTCAGCGAGACGAGCCCGAGAACGACCGGCACCGCCGACCGGCCCACCAGCCGGAGCGCGGTCCGGCGAGCGCTCGCGTCGCCGACCACGAACGGCGATCCGCCGGCGATCCGCGCTTTCACCTCGCCGACCGGAGCGTCCGGGAAGGCGGTCGCGTCGCCGACGACCGTCACGGCGTCGCCGGGGCGAAGAACGCGCTGGCGGTATCGACGCTTCGGGTCGCTTCCGACGGCTACCGGGCCGAGCTCCCACCCCGTCTCCGACTCATCCACCGCCTCCACCGCGTCCGTGAACCGGCGGACGCGGTGGAGGCGGT
>NZ_NHPG01000032.1:0-711 GCF_002252965.1 Halorubrum sp. Ea1 | reverse complement strand
GTCGTCCCCGTCGGTCCCGTCGCTTCCGCTCCCGTCGCCCGAACCACCCCTGCCGTCAGAGCCGTCGTCGCCGCCCGAACCGTCGTCGCCGTCAGAGCCGTCGTCACCGCCGGAGCCGTCGCTCGCTTCCCCGAGCGTCGAGCCGTCGTCGAGCGCGCTCGTCCGGCCGACGTACCGGAGAGTGACGGCGACGGGGAAGGCGGCGGTCGCGTTCTCCTCGTCGGCCATCAGCCGCTCGTTGTGCGCCTCGACGGCCTCGCGGAACTCGGCGGCCGCGGCCTCGCCCTTCCGCGTGTCGCTGGCGCGGACGGCGACTGTCTCGGCCGCACCGGACTCCCCCCGCCCCACGTCGAGGACGACGAGATCCGCCGTCTCACCGAGCGCCGCGCTTCCGACGGGGACCGGCGTCAGCGCCGGCGCCTCGTCCACGGCGTCCGCGTACGGGGAGTCGCCGTCGACGGCGACCCGGTACACGTCGCGGTCGACGTCGAGCCCCACGGCGCCGACCGCGAGCCCCCCACCGAGGACGGCGCCGGCGACGAGCAGGAGCGCGAGCGCCGCGAGCAACGTCCGGCGGTCGACGCCGCCCCCGGCGCGAGCGACCTCCCAGCGGGCGACCCGGAGAACCCTCCCGAGGCGGTCGATCACTCGACCCCCTCCCGCGGCTCGGCGGGTCGGTTCGCGTCGCCGCCGTCTCCCTCGCCGCCGTCG
>NZ_NHPG01000133.1:0-763 GCF_002252965.1 Halorubrum sp. Ea1 | reverse complement strand
GGCCGCGACGGGACCGGCGTCCGGCCGCCGACCGATCCGACAGCTACTCCCGACGGAGAACGTACGCTGAGTATGTGGCCTTGGGAACACGTGCTGTTCGCGTACGTCTTCTATTCGATCTACGTCCACCTCCGCTGGCAGAAGGGGCCGCTCGACGGGCCGACGGTCGCGCTCGCGGTCGGTTCCGTGATCCCCGACCTCATCGACAAGCCGCTGGCGTGGCAGTTCGGGGTCTTCGAGAGCGGGTACGCGCTGGCGCACTCCGCGTTCGTCGCGGTTCCCCTGGCGGCGGCTATCTACCTGTTCGCGGATCGCCGCGGTCACGGTTCCGTCGGCGCCGCTTACTGCGTCGGTCACCTGTTCCATATCGCCGGCGACGTGCTTCCCGTGTCGCTCGCACACGGCGCGTTCGATCCCACGCCGGCGCTGTGGCCGATCGCGGGGAGTCCCCGACCGGCCGATCGGATGACGATCTCTTTCTTCGACGGGGTGTACACTCTACTCAGCGAGTACGTTAGCGTGCTCGCGACGCTCGAGCTGACGCCGGTCATCGCCCTCCAGATCGGGTCGCTGATCTTCGGGCTGGTCCTGTGGACGCACGACGGCTTCCCCGGTCCCCGGCTCCTCATCAGATGGGTACGGATCGGCGGGCGGACGGCGGTTCACCGGTGAGAAAGCCCGCGGAGGGCGGCGCCGCCGCGTTCAAACCGGCCGACCGCACAGCGTCGCGATCCCCTTCCAGATCGCCGCCTCGGGGTCGTCG
>NZ_NHPG01000046.1:0-962 GCF_002252965.1 Halorubrum sp. Ea1 | reverse complement strand
CCGGGAGGCCGTGGGCCCGACCGGGCGCGTCGTCGGCGTCGACATCACCGGCGCGATGCTCGGTCGGGCCCACGGCCTCCCGGAGCGCCGGGACGTTGACGCCGGGGCCGCAGCCGAACTCGACGACGGTGTCTCCGGGGTCGAGGTCGAGCGCGCGGACGCACCCCGTCCGCACGCCCCCGACCGACGCGGTCGCTCGCGCGAACCAGTCGTACACCCGCGCCCACGCACCGTAGCCGCGTTGGATCCGCCGCGCGACGCGCTCGTCGTCGGCCGCCTCGGGTGAGCCGTCGCCCGAGCGCGCTCCGCTCGCCCCGCTCCCCTCACCCGCTCGGGCCCGCGGTCGCGACCGTCGACGGTCCCGGGTCACGACCGAGCGCGGACCGCCGCGGGCGCGGTCTTCGGCCACCACAGCTCCGGCCCGTCGCGCGCGACCGTGGAGTAACACCGCTCGCTCCCGTCGCAGTCCCGCGGCCGCTGGTAGTCGATCCCCCGCTCTCCGAGGTACGTCACGTAGCCGTCGTCGACGCGGTCGAGCTTCTCGTGGCAGACCCACTTCTCGCCGTAGACCCGCGCGCCCACGCCGCGGTAGGGACAGGTGAACTCGGTCCGCTCCGCGCCGGCCTCGCTGTCGGTCCCGTCGATGCTCACGCCCACGGACCGGTACGCCAGCCGGAGCCGCCGGACGACGCGCTTCGGCGACGACGCGCCGAGGAAGAGCCCGTGCGCGAGGACGTAGCCGAAGCCGTGGAGCAGCCGCTCGAAGCGGGTCAGGTCGTCGGGGTCGTCGTCGAGCATCGACCGCAGCGTCGCGTACCATCCAGCGATCTCGGCCACCTCGTCGGCCGCTTCGTCGGCCGCCGCGAGCGCCCGGCGCTTCTCCGGGAGGGGCGCGGCGCCGTCCGAGAGGCGGAACGACGGCACCGCCTCGACGTGTTCGAGCACGTCCTCGCGGAGGACGT
>NZ_NHPG01000040.1:0-775 GCF_002252965.1 Halorubrum sp. Ea1 | reverse complement strand
CGCCGCGCTCGACGGCGGCGCCTCGGGCGGCGGGTTCGCGGTGCCGTCGGTCGGCGGCGGGACGTTCGGCGCCGACACGGCGGGCTCGCCCGGATCGATCTCCCCGCCGTTCCCCTTCGTCTCGCTGCTCCTGGCGTTCGTGTTCCTCGTCCCGATGAACTTCCTCATCCAGGCGTACGGCTCGTCCGTGCTCGACGAGCGCACGAACCGGCGGGGGGAGCCGCTGCTCGTCACGCCGCTCTCGCCGGTGGACATCGTCGCCGGGAAGACGCTCCCGTACGTCGCGGCCGCGCTCCTCGTCACGACCGTCATCGCGGTCGCCGTGGGGGGCGGCGCCCTCTCGGTGATCGCCGTGCTGCCCGTCGCCCTGACCTTCCTCGCGGCCACGTTCGTCGGCGCGATGTTCTCGCGGTCGTTCAAGGAGCTCACCTTCGTCACGGTCGGCGTCAGCGTGCTCCTCACGACGTACGCGTTCGTCCCCGCCGTCTTCACCAACGTGACGCCGGTCGCGCTGGTGTCGCCCCTGACGCTCGTCGTCTTCGACCTGCAGGGCGAGGCCGTCTCGGTCGGCGAGGCGCTCTTCTCGACCGGGCCGATGGCGCTCGGCGCCGCGCTCCTGTTCGGCCTCGGGCTCGGGGTGTACCGCGAGGAGGACATGTTCACCCAGAAGCCGGTGACGCGGAAGCTCCTCGACGCGCTCGCGGTGCGGCTCTCGACGGTCGAGGACGCCGCCATCGCTGACCTCGCCGACCGCCGGCGGCTCCGCGCGCTCGGC
>NZ_NHPG01000157.1:0-4035 GCF_002252965.1 Halorubrum sp. Ea1 | reverse complement strand
GCCGAGGCCGCGGAGCTCCCCGGCGATCCGGACGTCGCGATCGTCGACGAGGCGGCGGCGCTCCCGGTGCGGCTGCTGGAGGGGTTCCTCGACGAGCGGGTCGCCGTCGCGTTCTGCACCACGGTCCACGGCTACGAGGGAGCCGGGCGGGGGTTCGCGATCCGGTTCCGCGAGCGACTGCTCGATAGCCCCCTCGCGGTCCGGGACGTCCGCCTCGACGAGCCGATCCGGTACGCGCGCAACGACCCCGTCGAGGCGTGGGCGTCGCGGGCGCTCCTGCTCGACGCGCGGCCGGCGGTCGACGAGGCCGTCGCGGGGACGGCGGCCGACGAGGCGACGTACCGAGCGCTCGCGCCCGACGACCTGCTCGCGGACGAGGCCCTGCTCGGCGAGGCGTTCGGGCTGCTCGTCGCCGCTCACTACCGCACCGAGCCGAACGACCTCGCGCGGCTGCTGGACGCCCCGAACCTCTCCGCGCGGGCGCTCGTCGCCGAGGGGCGGGTGGTCGCCGTCGCGCTGCTCGCTCGCGAGGGCGGACTGGACGCCGAGACGCGCCGGGCGATGTACGAGGGCGAGCGCGTCCGCGGAAACATGGTCCCCGACGTGCTGACGAGCCAGCTCCGCGACGAGGCGGCCGCCGAGCCGCGGGGGGTCCGGACCGTCCGGATCGCGACGCACCACGCCCTGCGAGACGCGGGGTTCGGCTCACGGCTGCTGGCGGAGATCCACGCCGAGTTCGGAGCGGCGGTCGACTACTTCTCGGTCGGCTACGGCGCGACGCCGCGCCTGCTCCGGTTCTGGCGACGGGCCGGCTACCGGACCGTCCACCTCTCGACCTCCCGCAACGACGCCTCCGGCGAGCACTCGGCGATCATGCTGCGCCCGGCGACCGAGGCCGGTCGAGACCTCCTGTCGCGCCACGCCGTCACCTTCCGAGACCGCGAGCGCGACGGGCTCTCGGACGCCCACCGCGACGTCGACCCCGACGTGGTCGCCGGCGCGCTCCGCGCCTGTCCCGCGCCGGTCCCGGTGGCTCTGACCGAGATCGAGTGGCGCTCCGTCGTCGGGGCGTCGTTCGGGCCCGGGATGTACGACAGCGCGCCCGGCGCGTTCCGGGACCTCGCGCTCGCGGCGCTGGTCGAGGACGCCCCGGAACTCGGCGCCCTCGAAGAGCGACTGCTGGTTCGGAAAGTCCTGCAGGGCCGCCCGTGGGAGTCGGTCGCGGACGAGCTCGGTTACGTCTCGACGGCCGCCTGCATGCGCGCGCTCGGCGACGCGTACGAGCCCCTCGTCGAGCGGTACGGGACCGACTTCGCGCTCGCAGAGCGGGAGCGATTTATAAGTGACTGACGGGACTGCGGCCGGCATTTATAAACAGAGGAGGTGGCGCGTGCCTGCGAGGCCGCCCCGCGGCCGAGCAGCACGCGCGAGGGAGTCGGTGGTCCGGAGCGAAGCGGAGGACCACCGACGAGGCTGGGGAGGCGTGAGGTGCGGTGCCGTGCGGTCGGGCGGGGCTCAAAGGGGCAGCCGCGAGGACGAAGCACGCTGCAGCAAGCACCGCAGCGAGGGAGCGCCAGCGACCGAGCGAGGAGCGCAGCAAAGCGCGCGAGTCGTCGCGGCTGGGGCTTTGGAGGTGTTCATCGAAGAGTTACTGGCAACGATTTATAAGCGAGCGGCTGGGGCTTTGGAGGTGTTCATCGAAGAGTTACTGGCAACGATTTATAAGCGAGCGGCTGGGGCTTTGGAGGTGTTGTCCGGAGGTCCGAGGTCAACCGTTTATAAATAAACGACGACTGCTACAACGGTCGTCGGCGCCCCGCCGAACGCGACCGATTAAATCCGGTTCTCGCGGCCGGGGTCGACGTCGATAGCGTCGACCGGACAGACGTCGACGCAGAGCATGCAGTCGATACACTGGTCCTCGTCGATCGGGTTCGCCTTCCGCTCCGACTCGGGGTGGCCGGGGGTGTCCACCCAATCGAACACGTCCACCGGGCAGTCCTCCAAGCAGGCGCCGTCGGCGAGACAGATGTCGAAGTCGACGGCGACGTGGGTGCCGCGGATCCCCTGCTTCTCGGGCGGGTCGACGGGTCCCCAGACGGCGACGCCGTCCTCCTCGCCGACCTGCTCCCGGTTCTGTTCGAAGTTCGAGTCGATGGCCATCGTGCCCGTAGTTCCGGGGCTCGCTACTTAACCCCCGCGGCAGGCGGTCGGCGAGGGCGGCTCACGGGGCTCGGAGCGTCGACGAGGCCGACGGCGGATTCGGACTACGGGTGCGCGTAGTACGCGAGCAGGTCCTCCTCGCCGTCGGGTCCGTCGGGCTCGTCGGTGGCGGCCGGCTCGAAGGCGTCGATCCGGGCGAAGCCGACGCGCTCGAACTGGACGACGCCGTCGGTGTCGACGTCGGCGACCGCGGGCTCGGCGATCCCCCGGACGTCGCCGGTGACGGTCCGCAGCAGGGTGTCGAGCCCATCGTCGGCCGGCGCCCAGTGGACCACGTCCACGTCGCCGTCGCGGACGACGTCGATGTCGGCGTCCGCGAAGACCAGCTCGTCGCCCGCGTACCGGACGCAGCCGTACCCCTTGAGCCAGACGCGCTCGCCCTCGCTCGGGAGGTCGGAGGACTCGACGACGACCCGGCCCGCGGGAACGGTCCGGTCGCCGCGGTCGGCGTGGTCGGGGTGGAGCGGCGGGTGGCCGGCCTCGGGCGCGGGGGCGTCGCCGTCGACGACCGGGAGCTCGACCGCGGGGTCGTCGTCGCGGTCGCGCACGAGGAAGTAGCGGTTCGCCTCGTCGTCGATCAGGTCGCGGTTGTTCGCGTACACCGACGACATGGCCAGATCGACGTCGGAGGTGGACATCCCCAGCTCCGTCATCGAGTCGACGAGGGCCTGCCCCCGGATGCCGCGGCGGCGCATCGAGCGGATGGTCGGCGCGCGCGGGTCGTCCCAACCGGTCAGCTCGCCGTCCGCGATGAGCCCCTTGATCGTCGACGTGGAGAGTTTCACGTCGTACTCGTCCACCTGGACGTGGCCCCAGTGGAGCACCTCGGGGTACTCCCAGCCGAAGTAGTCGTAGACGAACCGCTGGCGCTTCGCGGAGTCCTGGAGGTCGATGCCGCGAATGATGTGGGTGACGCCCGTGAGGTGGTCGTCGACGCCGGACTGGAAATCGAGCATGGGCCAGCAGCGGTAGTCGGCCGCCGCCTCACGCGGGTGCGGCGTGTCGATCATCCGGAACGCGACCCAGTCGCGGAGCGCCGGGTTCTTGTGCTCGATGTCGGTGCGCACGCGGAGGACCATCTCGCCCGCGTCGTACTCGCCGGCGACCATGGCGTCGAACTCCTCGTGGACCGTCTCGGCGGCCTTCTCGCGGTGCGGACACGCCTCGGCGTCGTTCTTCAGCGCGGAGAAGGTCTCGCCGGAACACGAGCAGGTGTAGGCGCCGCCGGCGTCGATCAGCTCGCGGGCGTGGTCGTAGTACGTCTCCAGCCGATCGGACGCCTTCAGCACGCGGTCGGCCTCGAAGCCGAGGTACTCGATGTCCTCCAGGATGGCGTCGTACGCGTCTAAGTCGGGGCGCTTCGTCTCCGGGTCGGTGTCGTCGAACCGGCAGATGAACTCGCCGTCGTACCGCTCCTTGTACGTCCCGATCACCGCGGGCATCCGGGCGTGGCCGACGTGCCACGGGCCGTTCGGGTTCGGCGCGGCGCGCATCACGACCGCGCCGTCCTCGGCGTTCGGGAGCTCGGGGAGGACGTGATCGTCTTCCTCGTCTTCGGCCTCCAGCTCCGCGAGCTTGTCGGGCGCGAGCTCGCCGAGCCGCTCGCGGCGCTCGGCCTCGTCCATGTCGGCGACCCGGTTCACGACCCGGGCGACGACCCCGGGGATCTCGTCGCCGTGCGGTCTAAAGTCGGGGTTCTCGCCCATCAACGGGCCCATGATGGCGCCCACGTCCGGGTCGCTGCCGTGTTTGAGCGCGTTGAACAGCGCGGCGGCCTCGCCGGCCGCCTCGACGCGCTCGCGGAGTTCGTCG
>NZ_NHPG01000061.1:0-7722 GCF_002252965.1 Halorubrum sp. Ea1 | reverse complement strand
CTCCCCAGCCTCGTCGCTCCCTTCGGTCGCGACTCCAGCGAGAATCGGAGATTCTCTGGCAGCCGGCGCGGAGCGCCGGCGACAGCGAGGCGCTCCGCGCCTCTGGCAGTCGGGCGAAGCCCGACGACCTCGCGCGTGCTCCTCGGCCGCGAGACGGCCTCGGAGGCACGCGCCACCGCATCGTTTATGAGTTAACTCGCGTCGCTGACGCTCGTTTTTGAGTGCACATCGCAATCAGCGCTCGCGTCGAGAGGGAATTCTCTCCGAGCCTCGGCCCGACCGATCAGTCGCTCGCTTCGATCTCGGGCTCCGCCTCGTCGTCGCCGCCGACGTCGATGGCGCAGGAGGCGTCGTACTCGACGTCCTGTACCGACTCGATGGCCGGGTCGTCGCCGCACACCGGGCAGTCGTCCTGCTTGGGGATCTCGACCTTGTCGAACTCCATGTCGAGCGCGTCGAAGAACAGCATCGAGCCGTCCAGCGACTCGCCCTCGCCGATGATGTGTTTCACCGTCTCCGTCGCCTGCAGACAGCCGACGGTGCCGGGGAGCACGCCGAGGACGCCGGCGGTCGCGCAGTTCGGGACCATCCCGGCCGGCGGCGCCTCGGGGAACAGACAGCGGTAACACGGCGAGTCGTCGTCGCCCGCGAACGTCGTCACCTGCCCCTCGAACTTGAAGATGGAGCCGTGCGAGAAGGGGATCCCGGCGAGCGTGCAGGCGTCGTTGACGAGGTACCGCGTCGCGAAGTTGTCCGTGCCGTCGACGACGAAGTCGTAGCCGGAGATTAGCTCCTCGACGTTGTCCGGGGTCACCCGCAGCTCGTGCTTCCGGACGTCGATGTCGGGATTGAGTCCCTCGACGAAGTCGGCGGCGGAGTCGACCTTCTTCCGTCCCACGTCGTCGTTCCCGTGGATCACCTGGCGCTGGAGGTTCGACAGCTCGACCTCGTCGTCGTCGGCGACGCCGAGCGTCCCCACCCCGGCGGCGGCGAGGTACTGGATGATCGGCGCCCCGAGCCCACCGGCGCCGAGCACGAGCACTTCGGCGTCGAGCAGGGCCTTCTGCCCCTCGGGACCGACGTCGTCCATGATGATGTGCCTGGAGTACCGGTCGAGCTGCGTCGGATCGAGGTCGAGGTCGCTCATTTGCCGCCGCTTGTCGCTGCAAACCAATAAGACGGCCGCCCACCGGCGCGTGCTGCCGACATCTCGGAGATGCGCCCGGTTCGCACGACCGGTTGCGCATCTGGGGACGGCCCGCGGCGCATCGGGGGACGGCCCGCAACGCATCGAGAGGACGACCGGCGGCGCACGGGGAGCCGGCCGGTACCGCGCCCGACGACGGCCTCGCTCGACTCGTCGCGGACGCGGGACCGACGGCAGAACGTCCGTCGCGGGCGCGTCGCTCCGGGCTCGGCGGTCGTGTTAGACCGGGGCCACCGTTGCCGTCGGCGGGGTCCTTTTTTGACTGGGACGAGAACCGCTAATATGGCCACGATTAAGCTGCCGGCCGTCCTCGTCGGCGGGTCCGCGACCTCTGAGGTCGAGGTCGAAGGGGAGACCGTCAACGAACTGTTCGACAACCACGCCGACGAGCACGGCCCGGAGCTCAGAGACAGCGTGCTCGAAGACGGCGAAATAAAGGAGTTCATCAACGTCTACGTCGAGGGGACGCCCGTCGACGGCGTCGACGCCGAGGTCCCGGCAGACGCGCAGGTCCGCGTCATCCCGGCGGCGTCCGGCGGTCGGTAACCGGTCCGTCTCTCGGTTCGCGGCGGGATTCGCTTATAAGTAGTCCTCCCAGAGCGGGATGTCCGCGTACTTGTCGCCGCGGTCGCACAGCATGAAGACGACGACGTCGTCGTCGTCGAGCTCGCCCGCCGCGTCCAGGTTCGCCACGACGGCCGCGCCGCCGCCCGCCGACGTGCCCACGACGAACTGATCGTCGACGCGGAGGTGCTCGCGGACCGTCGCCTCGTCGTGCTGGCCGAGGTCGGCGATCGGCACCGGATCGTCGAGGTAGCGCTCGCGGAGCGCCCGCGCCTGGTCGTACGCGTCCGAGGTGGCGACGTACTCCGTCCGGTCGAGCACCGACTCGTCGTACGTCCCGGGGTGGTAGTGGTCGCCCGTCTTGAGGTATTTCAGGCCGTCGATGGCGTGGAGCTGCTCGTCGGGCTCGAAGCCGACGATCTCCGTCGCCCCGTCGCTCAGGTCCGTCAGGCCCCGGCCGGTCCCCGTGATCGTCCCGCCCGTCCCGACCCCCGCGACGAAGTGAGTCACGTCGCCGTCGGTCGCCTCGTATATCTCCCGGGCGGTCGTCCGCTCGTGGGTGCCCGGGTTGTCGGGGTTCTCGTACTGGTTCGGGCGGAAGTACGCCTCTGGGTCCGCGGCGATTATCTCCTCGCAGCGCTCGATGACGGCGTCGTAGCCGAGGTTGGCGTCGACGAAGTGGATCTCCGCGCCCGCGTCCCGAACGGCGTCCACCTTCCCGCCGGCGGCGTTGTCGGGCATGACGATCTCGACGTCGTAGCCGCGGGCGGCCGCGAGCCGCGCCACCTCGCTGCCGGTGTTGCCCGAGGTAGGCTCGATGACGGTGACGCCGGACTCGAGGTCGCCGCGCTCCTCGGCGCCGTCCAGCATCCCCTTCGCGATCCGGGACTTGATCGACCCGCCGCCGTGGGGGGCGTCGTAGAGGTTGAACCACTCCGCCTTCGCGTACACGTCCGCGTCGGCCCCGAGGTCGAGGTCGAGCTCCACGAGGGGCGTCTCGAAGATCGTCGACTCGTCGACGACGTACTGGCTCATGGGCCTCGTAGATCGCTCCCGGGTAAGAGTCCGACGGAAACGGCTGTCTCGGCGCCTATCGCGGTCGTGCGTCGCGATCGCCCGTCAGAGATACGGGAGAAGCCTGCCGGTCACGAAAGGCGTTACACGGCGAATCGTCTACCGAGCCGTATGAGCCAACCATCGTGGGACGACGTCGTCGAGATGCCCGACGAGCTCGACGACGAGACCGCCGAGGCGCTCTTCGAGGACGCGACCGAAGTACAGGACATGACCGGCGAGGTCTGCCCGTACCCGCAGGTCGAGGCCAAGAAGGCCGTCGCGGGGCTCTCCCCCGGCGACGTGCTCGTCCAAGAGACTGACCACGTCCCGAGCACGGAGAACGTCCCGAAGGCCGTCGGCGACGACGCGACCGCGAAGGTCTGGAAGTCGGGCGACGGCCGCTACCGCATCTTCATGCGGAAGGAGTGATCATGGTCGAAGAACTCACCCCCGAGGAAGTCAACGAGCGCGTCCAGAATGGCGACATCCGCGTCATCGACACGCGACCGCAGGAGCAGTACGAGCGGGGTCACATCCCGGGCGCTATCAACGTCCCGCTCGGCGACCTCCCGTCGATGGTCCCGGACATCGACTGGGACGACAGGGACGTCGTCTGCGCGTGTCCGGTCGGCCAGTCATCGAAGCAGGCCGCGATGCTGATCAGCAGCTACGAGGGCGTCGAGGAAGACATCGTCGTCGCCAGCATGTCCGGCGGCTACGAGGAGTGGGACTTCGAGCTGGAGACCGACGCGTCCGCCGACGCGTAGTTCGCCCCGATCTGTCCGCTGACACGGAGGTCGCCCCGACCCGCCCCCCGGTTTCCGTCGGCAGCGCTCGGAGAGGGCGGCGGCGGCGGCCCGCACAGCGGTCTCTGAAACTATATGTGCGTCCGACTGTCACGTTGGCGTATCTCTTTGTACCGCAGGCCAGTTAGTGGCCCGCATGGACGCCGAGAAGGCCCGCCGAGAGCTCTACGAGGTGATGAACGAGTCGGGCGAGTTCGACGAGAAGGCCGAACGAGCCCTCGCGCTCGGGAAACGGTACCTCGACGTCGAAAACGCCCACCTGACGGAGATCCACCCCGACAGCGACTACTGGGAGACGGTCGCCAGTACGGACCCGCCTGAGGGGGCGTTCCCGGCCGGACTGGTTCTCGACCTCGGGACCACCTACTGCCGGCGCGTCGTCGCTGATCGGGAGACGGTCGCGCTCCACGACGCCCCCGAACAGGGGTGGGCCGACGACCCGGCGTTCGACGCGCACGAACTCCGCTGTTACCACGGGAGCCCCCTCGTCGTCGACGACGAGCTCTACGGGACCGTCTGCTTCGTCTCCGAGGGCGCCCGATCGCGGCCCTTCAGCGACGAGGAAACGCTGTTCGCGGAGCTGATCGCCCGGGTGCTCGAACACGAGCTGCAGCGTCGGCGCACCGCGGTCGAGATCGAGCGGCTGGACCGGTTCGCCAGCGTGCTCGCCCACGACCTGCGCAATCCGCTCGGGGTGGCGCAGGGGTACGTCGACTTCGCTCGGGAGTCGACCGGCGATCGGGACCTCGACACGGCGGCGACCGCGCTCGACCGCATGGAGGGGCTCATCGAGGACGTGCTGACGATGATCCGACAGGGCCGGTCCGTCGAGTCGGCCGACGAGATCCGACTGGGGTCGGTGGCCGAGCGATGCTGGCGATCGGTCGTGACCGAGGAGTCCGCGCTCCGCGTCGAGTCGGACCTGGCGATCCGGGCGGCCCCCGACCGGCTGCGGCGGCTGTTCGAGAACCTCTTTCGCAACGCGATCGAGCACGGGGGCGACGACGTCACGGTCCGGATCGGCGCGCTGCCCGACGACGCGGGGTTCTTCGTCGAGGACGACGGACCGGGCATCCCGGAGATCGAGCGCGACTCCGTCTTCGAGCGGGGGTACTCGTCGGAGTCGGAGGGGAGCGGGCTGGGGCTGGCGATCGTCGCGAGCGTCGTCTCCGCGCACGGCTGGGAGATCGCGGTCACGGACGCCCCGAACGGCGGCACTCGGTTCGAGGTCAGCGACGTCGCCGTGCTCGATCCGGTGACGGACTGACCGGACCGACGGCGGATCGGCGCCGTCGGTCAGATCGCGCAGCCGACCTCGCGGTACATGTAGTGAGTCATGACGTAGACGCCGAGGACGATCCCCCCGCCGGCGAGGAACGAGTGCACGGAGAGCAGCGCGATCCCCGAGAAGAGGTTCGCGATGTTGCAGCCGGCGGCGAGCCGCGAGCCGACGCCCATCAGGAGGCCGCCCGCGGCGTAGTTCGGCACGCGGTTCAGC
This sequence comes from Halorubrum sp. Ea1, assembly GCF_002252965.1. Lineage (NCBI taxonomy): Archaea > Methanobacteriati > Methanobacteriota > Halobacteria > Halobacteriales > Haloferacaceae > Halorubrum > Halorubrum sp. Ea1. The sequence continues at coordinate 2,591 of NZ_NHPG01000061.1, read as the reverse complement.
TTCGGTTTCCGGATCCGGAAGTCGCCGGAGGCGTACGCGGCGAGGAAGGAGCCGACGACGAGCGACGCGATCATCACCATGTCGATGCTCAGGGAGATGTCGCCGTCGCGGAAGAGGATCGAGCCCCAGTACTCGACGCTCGCGACGTCGTAGCCGGTCTGCGCGAGGAGGTAGCCGGCCCAGCGCGCCTCGCTGCCGGTGATCGCCCAGTGGCCGTGCACGTAGAACCAGAGGCTCGCGACGACCGCCATCGCGACGCCCGCGGTCCGCGCGTCCCACGAGTCGCGGAGCCGGACTCTCACCGGTCGGTCGTCGCCGCGGAGGCCGCGGACGTACTCGACGGTGCCGTCGGCGATGCCACGCAGGCCGACCGAGACGGCCGAGAGCGTCCGAGAGGCGCCGAGAACGGCCTGCGCGCGTGTGTCGGCCCCCACGCCGGTCCCGCCTGAGGGGTCGTCCGGGAGCCGGCTCCGCCCCTTCACGAACGCGTACGCGACGGTGCCGGCCGCGACCGCCAGCGTCCCCGTGATCGCCGGCGAGAACGGCAGCGAGAGGTACAGCGTCCGCCCTTCGAACGGGTTCAGCGTCTGGAAGTAGTACGTCTCCGCCACGGGGAACGCGAACGCGAAGAGGACGTACCCCACGAACATGAAGAGGAGGACGAGCCAGAACTGGAGGTACCCCTGTCCGGCCCGATAGAGGGTGCCGGACGCGCAGCCGCCGGCGAGCGTCATCCCGAGGCCGAAGACGAAGCCGCCGAACAGCGACCCCAGCCCCCACGCGGGCGTCCAGAAGCCGCGGAAGTAACCGAACGTGGCCTGCAGGCTCCAGAACACGGTCATCACCGCGAGCCCGGCGAGCAGTCCCTTCAGCACGCGCGTGTCTTTGAACGCGACGAAGTCCCGGAACGCGCTGACGAAGCAGAACCGCGCCTTCTGTAACAGCACGCCGAACGAGAGGCCGACCGCGATCGATATCCCGACGTACGCGACGGGAGACAGTATCATTACGCGGGTCGAGTGCTCCCCGGCGTAAAACGTCGCTGAAGACGGTAACGGTGCGCGATGATCAGAGGAACAAACAACACTTGCCGCTATTTGACACACGGGGCAACGAAGCGCGCCTCCGGGAGCCCTTTAGGCGCGAGCCGCGTCGTGCGGATATGAGCGACGACTGCGGATGCGGATCGAACGACTCGGCGCCGCGCGACTCCGGCGAAGCCGCGCCGGACGCGTCCGCCGACGCGGGGCCCCGTTCCGCGAAGGGGAGCGGGCTGGCGAACGACGACCGGCGCAACCCCTTCGCCGACGGGATCGACCGGCGACGACTCCTGCAGGCGTCGGGCGCCGTCGGCGCGACGACGGCGCTGGCCGGCTGTTCCGGCGGCGGTGGCGGCGGTGACGGCGACGAGCCCGCGCCGACGATGTTCGTGTTCAACAACGGCGACCGAACGCTGAGCGTCATCGACACGGAGAGCGACGAGCTGCTCAACACCGCGTTCCTCGGCACGACCGCCTCCTTCCCGGCCAACCAGTACGCCACGGGCGTCGACGACGAGCACGACGTGCTCTGGCTGAACGTCTCCGGGGGCGTCCGCGCGTTCGACCAGCGCACCCTCGAGGAGCTCGCCTTCGTCGAGACCGGATACGGCCCGAACTATCCGAACGTGACGCCCGACGGCGAGCACCTCCTCATCGCCTCGGGCGGGACGACCGGAATGGCGCCCGAGGGCGACGAGGCCCACGCTATCTTCCGCGTCGACGCGGACCGCGACAGCGACGCGTTCGGCGAGGTGACCGCCGAGATCGAGACCGGCTACGTCGGCCCCTGCGACATGACGCTCGGCCCGGACGGCGACTACGCCTTCGTCGTCGACGTCGCCGACGAAGCGGTCCGCGTGTTGAGCGTCGACCCGTTCGAGACGGTGACGCGGGTCGACGCCGGCGAGCCGGTCACCGAGGGCAACGTCCTCCCCTTCATGTGCACCGCCTCGTTCGACGGGGAGCTCCTGCTCGTCGAGAACGGGGAAGGGACGCTCGGCGGCGACCCCGAGGTGCCCCGCGAGGGCTCCGAGAGCGTCTGGGACATCTCCGACCCGGAGAACCCGGAGGAGATCGCGAAGGTCACCCGCGACGACGGGCTCCCGGGCGCGCCGATCACGAGCGAGGTCGCCCCGGACAACTCGGCGGCGTACCTCTTCATCCCCGGCGAGGGGGTCGGCGTCGTCGACCTGGAGGCGAACGAGTACGCGACGACGCTCGACGTCGGCGGCAGCAGCATCGCCGGCGCGTGGGGGCCGAACCGCGAGAAGCTGTACGTCCCCGTGCAGGACGCGAACCAGGTCGCCGTGATCGACCACGCGGAGCGGGAGGTCGTCGCGACCGTCGAGGCCGGCGAGGCGCCCACCGGCGCGGTCGCCGGCACGGTCCGCCCGGAGGAGGACGCGGTGTCGAGCCTCCAGGCGTCGCTCGCCTCGCTCGGCATCGCGTTCGGCGAGATGGAGGCGTCGTGGTGCATGGACGACCACTGCTACTGCGGGTAGATGGCCTCGGATAACGTGCGCGACGACGGTCCCGCCGACCCCGCCGAGA
>NZ_NHPG01000078.1:0-3144 GCF_002252965.1 Halorubrum sp. Ea1 | reverse complement strand
CGTACATCCGCTGGAGCCAAGCCTGGATGTGTCTGGCGCTGAGCAAGTACCTCCAAATTGCCGAACGGAGTACGACCGAGGAAGACCCGTCGTGACTTCTCCCTCCTCCTGAGAAGCGTTAAGAGGGCCACCACGATTGTGGTATGGTTCGTGAGAAGTGTTCATTCTAGTCGCATTTGAGCCGCAACTAGTTCCGGACTCGAGCCCTATCACGCTCGGAGCATCAGAGGTTCGGCCCCTGCCTCCACGAAAGTAGGGTGGCAGAAAAATACGAGCGATACCTACCCGAGACCAAAAGATTACCTGGAATATATATAATACGTATGATGCGATATCGTTGTACTGATGATCGCTAATGTACTCCGTTAACCAACTACTAGAGGGCATGAAACACCCACGAATGGGTTTGAACGAACTCCAGCGAATCTACTACGCACGACTCGATCGAAACGAGACAAATCTGGTCGACGTGCCGAACGAGGACTGGGACTCAATGGCTATTCTCGACGCGTGCCGTTACGACGCCTTCGAACGACTCAGCGAACTTCCGGGAGCCCTCTCCAAGCGGCGATCGAAGGCGCCATCGACTGTCGAATACCTTCGGGCGAACTTCACCGAAAAGGATATGACTGACACGGTGTACGTCACCGCTAATCCGCAGTTTTATCGGATTGAAAACGGAATATACGACGTTGAACCGATCGGTTGTTCGTTCCATGAGGTTGTTAACGTCTGGAAAGATGGATGGGATGAGGACGCCCGCACGGTCCACCCCGAACGAGTCACCCAAGCGGCACTCAAGGCCGCTGAATCGTATCCGAATAAGCGGCTTTTGATCCATTACATGCAGCCGCACGCACCGTATATCGGTCCTACGGGCCGGGCGGAGCTACCGTCGGACCAGCTCAACTTCTGGGGGTCGTATAGACGAGGCCATCTTGATATCGACCTTGATGTCGCTTGGAAAGCCTACGACGAGAATCTAGAGCTCGCGCTCGAGGAGGTTAGCAAACTGATCAAAAATCTGACTGGACGCATTGTAGTTACGTCTGATCACGGAGAGCTGCTAGGCGATCGGAGTGGTCCGCTTCCTTATAGGAAGTACGGCCATCCCAAAGGTATCCATGTGCCGGAGCTTGTGGAGATCCCGTGGCTGGTGTATTCGCACGGCCCACGCCCGCGGATCACAGCAGAGGGCACGTCGGAGTCGGTTAGAGATGTCGACGAGGACATAGTCGTCGACCGACTGCGAAGTCTCGGATACGCCGAGTAAGAATTTCGACGCAGAACGGTGACGATCTAATCGTCTTAACGAGAATAAACCAAACATTTGTTGGGTTAAATTATGTTTACTCGATTCTTTTATCATGACGGCAAACGTACTCGTGGCTACCGTGAACACGGTGTCCTACTGAACGAGCGGTTAATATCGACCGTTAGGCCGACTTCCCGTAGCCTGTTCAAATCTTGAAGAAGACTTTGTCGTCGGTGACCAAGCCGGGAGCGAGCGGGGGTACGTGGTCAGCATGAAGCCGTCTGCGCGGAAATATGAGAACAATTCACCTGAGTAAAAGTACGGATGATACTGGATCTAGTTGGTCAGTGTCAGAGCGTTGGAGGAGTCGTCATCGTGCGTCCGAGTCCATCGCTTCAGTGTGTCTCTAAACGACGTTCCTAGAGTCGAAACACAGTAATATTCGAGGTCGCGGTGACTGGACCGCCAATCAGATGCATGCGTGACGCAGGTGGATCGCTGGCACGGGAACCGAGCGATATTACACTCCGATCGTCGGACGGTTCAGTTCGATATCCGCCGTTCGACCGTTTTTGCCCCGTTAGGACGCTGTTAACAATTCCGAGTCACTACCAACGACGGTCAATGAGCGTTAGTCGGGGGTCATTCGGCACGAGCGCGCCCGATGTGTGGCGCAAGCTGTTCCTCACGGTCGGCTTCGTCGCCGTCGCCGGCGACGGCGTACGAGGTATCGATATACGCGGCGACGCCGCTCCCGTTTTGGATCGGCGTCTCGATCGGATTTCTCTCCGCGGCCGTCGTCACCCTGAGGTCGTGTCGCGACAGGGTCGCGGGGTTGGCCGTGGCGCTCGGCCTGGTGACGACCGTCGCGATCGGGGCGCTGCCGGTCGTCCGCAGCTACCGGTTCTACGGACGGGCCGACCCGATGACCCACCTCGGCTGGGCGACCGAGATGTTGGCGGGACGGATGGAGTTCGGAGAGGTGTTCTACCCCGGCGGACACAGCACGACGGCGTTGCTGACGGACGCGATGGGAGTCCCGATCGAACGGGGCATGCTCCTAGTCGCCGCGCTGTACTTCGCCATGTACGCCCTGTTTATTCCGCTGATCGCGAAGGCCCTCTCGGGGAACAGAGAGATGACCGTGATCGCCGCGTTCTCGGGGTTCATGATCCTGCCGATCAACCAGATCAGCAACGGGCTGTTCTTCCACACGTACTCGATGGCGATGTGGTTCTTTCCGGTGTTCCTGTACGCCCTGGTCAAACACATCAAAAGCGAACGAGAGGTCGACTCGATCACCGATCTGCTCTTGAGCGACCTGGCGGAGGGATCGGTCCTCGACGCCGTCGGTGCGTGGAACGTCCTGCTCGCGGTGTTGGGAGTCACGCTCATCCTCATCCACCCGCAGGTGGCGTTGAACGTCATCATTCTCCTCGGGACCCTCGTGGTGTTGCACGCGGTGGTATGCAAGCGCCTCGACCTGTTCGTCTCGGACCTTCGACCCGTGTACGGAGCGTTCGTGTTTATACTGGTCTGCTGGCTCGTCTGGATCTTCCAGTTCGACCAGGTGTTTTCCGTCGGTGAACGGGTGATCGTCTCGACGTACGAGGCGATTCTCGGGACCGCTGATGCCGGTGAGTCGGTAGAAGCTCGGTACCAATCGGCGCGATCGGTCGAGGCGACCCTGCCAGAACTGTTCGTGAAACTGTTCTTGGTGCCGACCGTGTACATCGCGCTGGGATTCTCGGTGGTCGCGTACACGCTCTGGCACTCGTTCGGGGACACCGATCGGCGGAACATCTCCACAGACGTGGACCCGCTCAGCCGGTCAGTCGTCACGTATTTCGGATACGCTGGGCTCGTCCTCGGTCCGTTTTTCATCGCAC
>NZ_NHPG01000031.1:0-5579 GCF_002252965.1 Halorubrum sp. Ea1 | reverse complement strand
GAGCGCGAGCGCGAGGTGCCGCGCGCGCTGGTCGAGTACCCGACCGTCGGCGCCGTGCGCGAGGTCCGACTCACCACCCGCAGGAAGGCCGCCTACCGCCGGGCGCTCCGGGCGGCCCGCGCGGTCGACGGCCCGCCGTCGCGCGTCGACGACGACCGCTGTTCGGCCTGCGACTACCGCGAGGAGTGCGGCGTCGGTCGCCGGTCGTTCCGGTCGCTGCTGGGATGAGGCAGCCGCCGGCCCCTACGGCGAAAACGACGCGCCGCACTCGCTGCACGTGAACCGGAACCGGCCCTCGTCGGTCAGCTCCGTCGCGTGCGGGAGTTCCTCGCCGCAGGTCCGACACTCGATCAGCGACTCGATCGCCTCCCAGTCGTGACGCGCGCCGGGCGCGCCCACCGCCCACGCGACCACCTCCTCGTCGGCGTCCTCGCGGACGAACCCGGACTGGAACTCCCCGGGCGCGAACCGGATCAGCTCGCCGGCCCCGACGTCGACGCGCTCGCGCTCCCGGCCCACTTCGAAGGTGGCGGTGCCGGAGCGGACGTAGAACAGCTCCTCTTGGTCGCCGTGCGCGTGGAGTCCGCCGGAGAGGGCGTCGCCGGGCGCGAGCTCGAAGTAGTTCATCGCGACGTGTTCGGTGCCGAGGGCCCGAGAGACCGGTTTGCGCACGTCGTGGACGTCCATCGGGTTCGTGACGACGTCGACGTCGTCGATCGCGACTCGTTTCACGCGGGCCCGCTCTCGACCCGCGCGTGTAATCCTGCCGCCCTTGGCGCGCGTGACCACGTCGGCGGATCCTCGACGAACCACCGATCTCGCCGACGATCCGTTGGTCATTCCTGTCGCGACCCGTCCGTTTATACGTGTGTGACGCGTCGGCACGGACACGAATGACACGAGACGATCGTGGTCGTTCGGAGGATAGAGGAAGTCGCCTCCCGGCGGCTGGCCGCGAAATTCTCCGGCGATAACGACTCCGGGGCACGACCGCCCCGCGGCGGCACCGACCCCGAACCCACCGCAGAGCCGACGGACTTCCTTTTGACCCGAACACCACTCACCGAACTCGACGAGGTACAGCTGTTAGACACCACCCTGCGCGACGGCGAGCAGATGCCCGGCGTCTCGCTGACGCCGGCCGAGAAGGTCGACGTCGCCCGCGAGCTCGACGCCGCGGGGATGCACCTGATCGAGGCCGGCTCGGCGTGCACCTCCGAGGGCGAGCGCGAGGCGATCCGCCGGGTCGCCGACGAGGGGTTCGACGCGACCGTGACGAGCTTCGCCCGCGGCGTGAAGCGGGACGTCGACCACGCGCTCGACTGCGGCGTCGACGGGATCAACCTCGTCGTCCCCGCCTCGGACAAGCACGTCGAGACGAAGGTCGGGTCGACCCGCGAGGCGGTGGTCGAGACGACGGTCGAGCTCGTCGAGTACGCCAAAGACCACGGCCTCTGGGTCGAGGTGCTCGGCGAAGACGGCTCCCGCGCCGACCTCGACTACCTCGAACGCCTGCTCGGCGCCGGCCTCGACGCGGGCGCCGACCGGATCTGCTACTGCGACACCGTCGGCGCGGCCGACCCGGAGCGCACCGCCGAGGTCGTCTCCCGGCTCGCCGACCTCGGCCCGACGAGCCTCCACACCCACGACGACCTCGGCCTCGGCGTGGCGAACGTCCACGCGGGGCTGACGGCCGGCGCCGACACCGTCCACGGCACCGTGATGGGCGTCGGCGAGCGCGCCGGCAACGTCGCCCTCGAAGAGGTCGCCGTCGCGCTCGCCCGATCGTACGACGTCGACACGGTCGAGTTAGAGCGGCTCTACCGGCTCTGCCGGACCGTCTCGGAGGCGACCGGCGTCGCGCTCCCGCCGAACAAGGCGGTCTGCGGCGCCAACGCCTTCGCCCACGAGTCGGGGATCCACACCGACGGCACGCTCAAGGACGGGACGATGTACGAGCCGTACCCGCCGGAGACGGTGGGCCGCGAGCGCCGGCTCGTCCTCGGTAAACACGCCGGCCGCGCGGGCGTCAAGGCCGCGCTCGCCGAGCACGACGTCGCGGTCGACGCCGACGAGCTGAGCGAGGTCGTGAGCCGCGTGAAGGAGCTCGGGGACCGCGGGAAGCGCGTCACCGACGCCGACCTGCTCGCGATCACGGAGGACGTGCAGGGCCGCGAGCGCGACCGCCGCGTCGAGCTCGTCGACCTCTCGGCCACCTCCGGCGGGAACCTCCCCACGGCGTCGGTCCGGCTCCGCGTCGGCGACGAGCAGCGCGTCGCCTCCGGCACGGGCGCCGGTCCGGTCGACGCGGGCCTCGAAGCCGTGCGGGCCGCGCTGGCGGGCGACGGCGACGGCGCCGAGAGCGACGGCACCGGCGGCGTCTCCTTCGACCTGGACTCCTACCACGTCGACGCGATCACGGGCGGCACCGACGCGGTCGTCACCGTCGAGGTCGACCTCTCGCGCGGCGACCGCTCCGTCTCGGTCTCCTCGACCGACGCCGACATCACCCGCGCCAGCGTCGTCGCGATGGTCGACGGGCTCGACCGCCTGCTCTCGGCCGCCGCCGAGGACGGCTCGGTCCCGGACGTCGCCTCGCTCGCGGACGACTGAGCGAAGGAATTCCCGACCCGCCGTCGCCGCCCTCAGCGCTTCTCGCCGCGCAGCCACGCGTAGTCGCAGGCGTCGAGCTCGACCGTGACGCCCCCCTCCGCGACGTGGTGCTCGCCGTCGCCGACGACGTGCTCGACGGTGTCCGGGTCGACGTCGAACCCGACGACCTCCTCGCGGTACCCGTCCGCGAGGTTGTGCGCGCAGAGGAGGACGGTTCCGTCGTGTTCGAACCGGTGAACGCGCGTCTCCTTGTGGTCCGTCTCGAGCGCGCGGTAGTCGCCGCGGGCGATCTCCGGACAGGCGTCGCGGGCCGCCACGAGCGCCTCGACCCGCGAGAGCAGCGAGTCGGGGTCGCCGCGCTGGGCGGCGACGTTCACGCGGTCGTAGGCGGACGGCCCCTCGTCGACCGCGGGGTTGTAACACTCCTCGGGGGCGGCCGTCGAGAAGCCGCCGTTCGGGGAGTCGTCCCACTGCATCGGCGTGCGGACGGCCTCGCGCTCGGGCAGGGAGAGGTCCGCGCCCATCCCGATCTCGTCGCCGGACTGGAGCGCGACGGAGCCGGGCAGCGAGAAGAGCAGGCTGTGGGCGACGGCGATCCGACCGGGGTCGCCGTCGTACAGGTCGGCCAGCCGGAGCCGGTGGCCGCGCTCGAAGATCCACGAGTCGCCGTCGTCGTCGCCGAAGTACCCGCGGGCGTGCTCGAACGCCTCCTCCGGCAGCTTCAGCAGGTTCCACTCGTCGTGGTTCCGCAGGAAGTTCACCCAGGTGCCGACGCCGGAGACGTCGGGGAGGACCTCCTCGGCGCGCTGTAGCGGCCAGGTGTCCTTGACGCCGACCGCGTACGTGAGGTGCGCGTTCATCACGAAGTTGAACTGGAGGTGGAACGCCTCGCCGTCGCCGAAGTAGTAGTCGAGGTGTTCCGGCTCGTCGTCGGCCTCGGCCAGCAGCACCGCGTCGGACTGCTCCGCCTCGACGACCCGGCGCATCTCCTTGAACAGCTCGATGGGGTCGCCGAGGTCGGTCTCGTCGAGGGTGGTCGCGTCGTGGCCCTTCGGCATCAGCATCGGGTGGGCGGCGTCGATCCGGAAGCCGTCGGCGCCCCGGTCGAGCCAGAAGCGGAGCACGTCGTACAGCTCCTCGCGGACCGCGGGGTTCGCGACGTTGAGATCGGGCTGGTGGCCGTAGAACTGGTGGAAGTAGTGTTTGTCCGCGACCTCGTCGTACGACCAGACGCCGTCCTCGTACTCCGGGAAGATGTTCCCGCGCTGGTGGGCGTCCGCCAGGTGGCTCGTCCACAGGTAGTAGTCGTGGTACTCCGACTCGGGGTCCTCGCGCGCCCGTCGGAACCACTCGTGTTCGTTCGAGGTGTGGTTGAAGACGAGGTCGGTGATCACACGGATCCCGCGCTCGTGCGCCCGGTCGGCGAACTCCCGGAAGTCGGCGAGGCTCCCGAGCCGGTCGTCGACGCCGTAGTAGTCGGCGACGTCGTAGCCGTTGTCGCGGAGCGGGCTCGGGTAGAACGGTCGGATCCAGAGCGCGTCGACCCCGAGCTCGTCGAGGTAGTCGAGCCGCTCGATCGCCCCGCGGAAGTCCCCCCAGCCGTCGCCGTCGCCGTCGTTGAACGTCTTGACGTCCAGCGAGTAGATCGTCGCGTCCTCGTACCAGTCCGGCTCGCTCATGCGCACGGGTACGGAATCGGGGGTCTGGTTTCTTGCGGTTCGTTCGTACCCGCTCCGCGAGGCGCTTTCGCCGCCGCTCGCGTCGCTCCGCTCCGCGGCCGGGGGCGTCTGACGAGGTTTTTAAGCGACGACGCCCCAACGTCGCCCGTGAGCGTCGTCGTCGCGGTGAAGCCCTCGGCGCGCAAGCGGAACGCGAAGGTCGGGCGGCTCGTCTTCGAGGACGGTCCCCGCCACGCGTTCGAGAGCCGCGCGGCCGCGGAGCGGTGGGCGGCCGACCTCTCGACGGGCGACGGCCACGTCTGGGTCGCGAGCGCGCACCCCCGCGACGACGACGCGGTCGACTGCTACCTCGTCTCGCGGGCGACCAACGCGAAGCTGGAGGCGGCGTACGACAAGCGGCGACGGCGGCTGCGGGGCGACTCCGGATCCGAACAGGAGTCGCTGGGCGGGCAGCCGTAGGCGACGGGCGCGGTCGGTGGTTTCCCTCCGCGTCACGCCTCGACGATGTCCTCTCTGAACGCCTCGACCGCCTCCAGTACCGCCTCGCGGTCCGCGTCGTCGACGTCGAACTCGCGGAGCGCGGCGTCGAGGTGGGCCGCGATCGCGTCGAACTCCGCGTCCGTGACGCCGAGCCCTCCGTGGGCCGTCTCCATGTCGTCGCCCCCGTACTCGATCGGGCCGCCGGTGACCGCGCTCAGGAACTTCGTCTGGTGGGAGCGCTGATCGGCCATCTCCACGTCGTCGAAGTGGTGCGCCACCCGCTCGTCGGCCAGCACTCGGTCGTAGAACTCGTTGACGACCGCGCCGATCGCCGGCCCGCCGCCGAGCCGGTCGTACAGCGTCGCGTCCGGCATACGATTCCGTCGCCTCGACGAGGGATGGCTCTTTCCCCGCCGCGGCGCTCGGTGACCGCTCATGGGATCCCTTCGACCGCGGCCGCGTCGCTGGGCGGAGCGGGTGAGAGAGAAGCGCCGAGGCGGAGATTTGAACTCCGGTGTCCGAATGGACAGTAGATTTCGAATCTACCGCCTTGGCCAGGCTAGGCTACCTCGGCTCACTTGCCGGTTGGCCGGTTCCGCTGTTATGCGTTTCGATCGCCGATGCCGACCTCGGGAGCGGCCTCGACGCGTCGCCGAGGCGACCGCCGCCGGCAACGCTTTTCGGCGCGGCCCCCGTGCGCCCGGTATGGACGTCCCCGAAGCGGCGGCGGCCTGCTCGCGCGTCGTCGACGAGGTCGGCGGCGCGGTCGTCGCCGACCGCGAGTTCCTCGACCGCGTCACGCTCGGG
>NZ_NHPG01000049.1:0-934 GCF_002252965.1 Halorubrum sp. Ea1 | reverse complement strand
GGCCTTGTTTAGACGCTCGAATTCACGTGGTTCAGGCGGTGAGAGACTGCTCGATGTTTCTGATGGCGGCCTTTAGGACGATCTCTCGAAACTGACCAAACCACGTTCTGGCTTTAATCGTCGAGCCGAATCGCTTGCGCAGCGCGAAAAATATCGATTCGACGATAGATCGTCGATGGTACGTTTCATCATCGATCCGAGCATTGTGAGCGGCATCAAGCGAGTAGAATTCACGGTGCTTGATCACCGGTCTGATGCCTTCTTCACGCAGCATATGACGGAGTTCGTCCCAGTCAAAGCCTTTGTCGGCGACTACAGTTCCTAGCTGTTCGAGATTTCTCGTGAGGACTTGCCACGCGATCTGTGTGTCGTGTGGAAGGTTCTTTGAGCAGTGAACGTCGAGGATTGCTCTCGTCGAGCAATCAACGAGAAGTGTGGTTTTAACCGACTCAAACGTGCCTTTGACACGCTTCGCGTAGTTGTGACTGGACGAACGATGAGCGAGACTGGTGGAGTCGATGGCCTGAATCTCTCCAGTATCAAATAGATTCACCGACAGCCGCAACAGCACTCGCCAGACGCGCATCTTCAGCGCTTGCTTCCGAGCACAAACCGTGGTGAAGTCCGGCAACTCCTCGACCGACAGCCCGATTTTCTCCACGATATCAGGCATTTCACGGAGGATATCGAGGAGTCGGCGGTACGGAAGGTCGAGGTATTCGCGGAGTCCGTGGAGAGTGATGATCACCCAGTCAGCGTAGCCACCTGCTCCTTTCTTGACAGGCTGATTTCCGTCACTCCCGACAGATTTTTGAGACAAAGCCACACATCGGTCGGTGAAGCGGGCGAGTTTCGAAGGCACATCGAACTCTGCTCGCTTCACTTCCTCGAAATCACGCCGTTCAGGCAATATTCTTAGCGTCTAAACACAGCC
>NZ_NHPG01000124.1:0-6965 GCF_002252965.1 Halorubrum sp. Ea1 | reverse complement strand
CGCTCACGCCGCCACCTCCCCGTCGCCGGCGCCCGCCTCGTCATCCCCGCCCACACGAAGCTTCGCGCAGAAGAACCCGCCCGTGTCGTTGTGATGGGGGTAGACGCGGTGCGCGCGCGTCACCGACTCGTCGAACGTCTCGCCCTCCCACTCGGTGACGCCGGGGACCGCGTCGAGCGGGAGGTCGAACTCGACGACCTCGCAGTCCTCGTTCGAGATGACGTGGTCGAGCACCGCCTCGTTCTCCTCGGGCGCGAACGTGCAGGTGGAGTAGACGACGGTCCCGCCGGGGCGGGTCGCCTGCACGGCCCGGGCCAAGACCCCCTTCTGGATCCCCGCGACGGCGTGGACGTGGTCGAGCGTCCACTGGTCGACGACGTCCGGGTTCTTGCGGCAGGTGCCCTCGCAGGAGCAGGGGGCGTCGACGAGGGCCCGATCGAACTCGTCGAACGCGAGCGGCTTCGTCGAGAAGTTCCGGGCGTCTTGATTCGTGACGATCGCGTTCGTGATCCCGAGGCGCTCCGCGTTGTGCCGGAGCGCGGAGAGCCGACCGAGGTTGTTGTCGTTGGCGACGAGCGTGCCCTCGTCGTCCATCGCGTCGGCGATCTGCGTCGTCTTGCTACCGGGGGCCGCGCAGGCGTCCCAGACGCGCTCGCCCGGCCGCGGGTCGAGCGCGAGCCCCGGGAGCACCGACACCTCCTCTTGCCCGTGGGTCCAGCCGTGGACGTACGGCCAGTTCCCGCCGGGGTTCCCGTCCGGAAGCCGGAGCAGGCCGTCGTGCCACGCCACGGGCTCGTACGCGACGCCCGCTTCGTCGAACGCCTCGCGGACCCGATCGGGCGAGGCCGCCATCTCGTTCACGCGGACGACGGAGGGCAGCGGCCGGTCGCAGGCCGCGCGGAACGCCGACGCGTCGTCGACGAGCGGCTCGTACCGCTCTAACGGATTCATGCCACCTCTTTCGCGGCGGCCCGTTAGTCGGTTTCGGGACGCGCGCGAGGCCACGCAGTCGCACGCCCCGCGCGCCCTACGTTTTAGGTCCCTGCCCGGAGTAGGCGAACGCATGGCACGCATCTCCGTCCTCGACGAGGACGTCTCGCTGGACGAGCCGACGCTGGTGGAGGGGTTCCCGGGCGTCGGACTCGTCGGAAAGATCGCGACGGACCACATGATCGAAGAACACGAGATGGTCCACTACGCGAACGTCCACTGCGACGGGCTCCCGCGGGTGGCCGTCTACCGCGAGGACGAACGGGCGCTGACGACTCCCGTGCGGCTGTACGCCGACCCGGAGAGCAACCTCGTCGCGCTCCGGAGCGACGTGCCCGTGAATCCCGGCGCCGCGACCGAGGTCGCCGGCTGCCTGGAGAACTGGTTCGCGGAGACGGTGACGTTCCCGATCTTCCTCTCCGGACGCGGCCGCGAGAAGGGGGAGGCGCCGCCGTCGATCTACGGCGTGGCGACCGGCGACGGCGGCGATCGGCTCGAGCGCGCCGACGTCGAGGACCCGCCGGAGGCCGGGCTGATCTCCGGGCCGACGGGCGCGATGCTCGCGGAGGCGCTGGAGCGCGACCGCGACGCCGTCGGGCTCGTCGTCGAGTCGGACCCGCAGTTTCCCGACCCCGAGGCCGCGCGGATCCTCATCCGGAACGGCATCGACCCGATCGCGGAGACGGAGACGCCCACCGAGGGGCTCGTCGACCAGGCGACCGAGATCCGCGAGGCGAAGCGGGCGTTCGCCGAGCGGATGCAGCAGGCCACCGAGGAGAGCTCGCAGGCCGAGCCGCTGAAGATGTTCCAGTAGGCGGCGCGCGCGGTTCTCGACCGGGACGCCGGCGGCTCCGGTCGGGCGGTCTCTCGATTTCGTCGACGCCCGCGCCGAGCGGGGCGCCCCTCGACTCAGTCGTCGTCCGCGCCGGGCGACCCGTCTCCCGCCTCCAACTCGTCGAGGATCGGGCGGTACTTGAGCTGGATCTCGTCCCACTCGCGGTCGGGATCGGAGTCGGCGACGAGGCCGACCCCGGCGAAGAGGGTGGCCCGCCGGGGCGCCGCGACCGCCGAGCGGATCGCGACCGCGAAGGCGCCGTTGCCGGCGGCGTCGATCCAGCCCACCGGCGCCGCGTACCAGCCGCGGTCGAACGGCTCCGTCTCGTGGATCGTCTCCAGGGCGCGGTCGGGCGGGAGCCCGCCGACGGCGGGGGTCGGGTGGAGCGCCTCCACGAGGTCGAGCACGTGGCGGTCGTCGCTGAGTTCGGCCGTGATCGGCGTGTGGAGGTGCTGGACCGTCGCGAGCCGGCGGACGCGACGCTCGCCGGCGGAGACCGACGCCGCGAACGGCTCCAGCTGCTCGCGGACTGTGTCCGCGACGAGTTCGTGCTCGTGGACGTTTTTGTCGTCATCGAGCAGCTCCCGCGCGAGCCACTCGTCCTCCGCCGGCGTCTCGCCTCGCCCCGTCGTCCCCGCGAGCGCGTCGGTCTCGACGGTCCGCCCGCGAAGCGAGACCAGCCGCTCCGGAGTTGCGCCGAAGAAGGCGCTCTCCTCCTCGTCCGGCTCGAAGTAGTACCGGTGACAGTCGGGGTACTTCTCCGCGAGCCGTTTCAGCGTCGCCGCTCGCGGGAATTCGGCCGCCAAGTCCGCCTCCAGCGCCTGCGCCAGGACGACCTTCCGTAAGTCGCCGCCGCGGATGCGGTCGACCGCGGCGTCGACGCTCTCGCGCCACGCCTCGCGGCTCGTGGTCCGACGGGTCTCCGCGATACCTGGGCGCGGCGGATCGGCCGCGTCGCCGTCGACCGCGGCGAGGCGTTCGACCTCGTCCGCCAGCCGGTGCTCGACGGCGTCGACGTCGGTCTCCGGGCCGACAGCGTTCACCGTGAGCCAAGTGCCGTTGTCCGCGAACGTGAGCTGGACGCGCGGGAGCGCAAAGCGCGCCTCCGGGAACGGCCCCCACGTGTCGCCGCCGCAGGCTCCCTCGTGGAAGGCGAATCCGCCGAAGATCCGGGGTCGAGCGGCCTCGGTCCCGGCGTGGACGTCGCCGGAGTCGAACAGGTCGGCGGCGGCGCTCCGGATCTCGGCGAACCGCTCCGGGCCGCTCGCGGTGAGGGTCGCGGCTGCCCCGCTCCCGAGGACGAGGGCGTCGTCCGGCGCGCTCCACGTCGTCCGCGGCGTCGAGAGGGCGTCGAAGGCGGCCGCGAACGGGGGCGCGTCGACCGCGGTCGTGCGGCTGACGAGGGGCGGAGCCGAGGTCGAACGCGCCCGTTCCATTAAGTAACGGTCGGCACTGCGGGCCCTTTATCCTGACTATCCCGGGGGTCGGCGCGGGCGACGGGCGCGCGGTCGCTCGCTCTAACGCCTACGGCGCGAAAGCGCTCGCCGCCGTCAGCTGTACCGCTCTTCGTTCCACGGGTCGGCGGTGTCGCTGTAGCCGCGCTTCTCCCAGTAGCCGAGCTCCTTCTCCGTGAGGAACTCCACTCCCGAGACCCATTTGGCGCCCTTGTACGCGTACTTGTGGGGGGTGACGACCCTGATCGGTCCCCCGTGGTCGGCCGGGAGGTCGTCGCCGTCGTAGCCGTACGCGAACAGGACGCCGTCTCGAGCGCACTCGTCGAGCGAGAGGTTCGTGGTGTAGCCGTCGAGCGCGTGGAAGAGGACGTGTTCGACGTCGTCGCAGACCCCGGCGTGGTCGACGATTTCGGCGAACTCGACGCCGGTGAACGCGCAGTCGAACTTACTCCACCCCGTCACGCAGTGGAAGTCCTGTCGCTGGGTGACGGCCGGGAGGTCGCGGAACTCGGACAGCGAGAGATCGAGGGGGTCGTCGACGGCGCCCCACACCTCGAAGGCGAACGTCTCGGGGTCCCACGAGGGCGTTCCGCTCTTCGAGAGCACCGGGAAGCGGTCGGTCTCGCGCTGGCCCGGAGGGAGTCGGTCGTCGCCGTACTCGCGGTAGAGCCCCGTGAGGTCCTGAACGTCGCCGTCGGCCTCGGTCGCGGCGTCCGTGCCGCCGGATCCACTCATACGCCGGCGTAGGCGTCGCGCCCACCTATGCGTATCGCTCCGCGTCGGTTGCAGAACCCGGGTCGACCCCAGTCACACCCCGGAAAACGACGCCGACGGCGGGGGGCGTCGCCCTGACTCGCGGGCTCAAACGGCTGTCGTTCGCGAGGCCGGCAGACCGCCGATCGGGCGGCGAGGACGCAGGCGCGTCGAACGTGTCGCCCATCGATTAGAAGTTTCGTATAACGGATCTAGAATTTAGATATTTCGAACTGAAGTTTCAAGAATGCCGTCGTGAGATTTCTCATACCCGTACCGTCGGCGCCACATTTATATACCCATTCCCATTACTCCCGGGCAGGAAATGCCACGAGTAGAGATAACCGTGCCGGAGCATCTGGAGATGCAGATCGCCCAGATGGTCGAGCAGGGGGAGTTCCTCAACCGAGAGGAGGCGGTGGAAGAGCTCCTGTCGACGGGGATAAAGGCGTACAAGACGAGCGGACCGAGAGACGAGGACGACTCCGGCGGGTTCGAGGACGAGGGCATGATGGGCCACGAAGACGAGTACGTGTTCTGAAGCGGGACCGTCCCCGCGATCTCTCCCCGGCTGTACGTTCGCGTCCGGTACCCCCCCGCGAGCCGTGCGTATTCCCCTCAACAACGCTTAAATTGTCTACGACTCGTATCTCTGGTATGCACAAAGACGAGCTCCTCGAACTCCACGAACAGATGGTGACGATCATGGAGCACTTCCGCGCGAACGAGACCGTCGACGGCTCGCTGTTCGACCCGTACGACGAGCTGGAGGTCGACCCCTCGCACGTCCACAAATCGAAGAGCGAGCACAAACACGCCGTGTTCGTGCTCGGCAACGCCCTGGCGAACGCGATGAGCGAGGACGAGTTCTCCCCCGCCGGCCGCGTCGGCAAGCGGATGAAGGAGCTGGCGGACGACGCCGAGAACAAGATCTGACCGCCCGGTGCCACCTCCCGGTCGACCGACCCGCGGATTCATAAGCGGTCGACCGCTCCCTTTCCCACATGGTCGCGGAGGCGCTGACGTCCGACGCCGCCCACCTCGCTGTCGGCGGCGGGCTCGTCGCCGTGGCGGTCGCGGTCGTTTATACGACCGACCGGCCGGCCGGATCGTGGACCCGCGCGCTCCGCTCGCGCTTCCTGCTCGGCGTGCCGTGGGGGACGCTGGTCGCCGTCGCCGGCGTGATCGGGGTGTACCTCTTCGTGCAGAGCGGGCTGGAGAACCCCGACCGCCCGGTCGTGATCCCGTTCCGCTCGTGGTCGTACTTCTACCCGGAGGGGCTCCTCTGGTCGAGCTTCGCGCACGCCAACCGCGGGCACATCACGGGGAACCTCCTGTCGGCGCTGGTCGCCGGCGGAATCGCCGAGTACGCCTACGGGCACTTTCCGGGCGGACGCGAGGTCGATGAGGAGACGGGCACGCTGCGGTCGGCGCTGCCGAGCCGGGAGTCCCTCCCGTCGCGAGAGTCGCTGCGCCGGGTCCGTTCCGAGGGCGCTACCGGGTTCGGCCTCGGCGCCGTCGGACTTTCGACGCTCGCGTCGCTCTCGATGAGCGCGTCGCGCCCGGACACCGATCCGCTCGCGGAGCGTCCCTCCGTTCGGGCGTTCGTCGTCGTGCCGGGCGCAATCGCGCTTTTCGGGGTCGCCAGCGCGCTGTTCGCGCTGGGGCCGGTGATCGGGTTCTCGGTGGTCGTCTTCGCGCTGTGGGGGTTCGCGCTCGTCTTCTATCCCGTCGGGACGATCGCGGCGCTCGCGGGGGCGACGCTCGTGAACGTCGCCTACCGGGCCCTTCGGGACCCGGTCGTCACCGCCGGAGCGAGCGGCTCCTACGGGCCGCCGGGGTGGGCGAACGTCGCCATCCAGGGCCACACCCTCGGGCTCATCGCCGGGATCTTCGCCGCGGTGTGGCTCGTCCGGCGGCGCCGCGAGCGCGAAGCCCGCTCGGACGGCGCGGAGGGCGGTCAGGCGGTGACGGCGTCGAGCGGCGGCTCTGGGACGACCGCGCTCGCCGCGTTCGGCGCGGTGCTCCTCTTCGGCGCATCCCGTCGGCTCTGGGCGGTGTACTGGTACCTCGGGAACGAGCGGTACGAGTTGTACCGGGCGCTGGGATTCGGGCTGCTCGCGGCCCTCGCGGCGATCGTCGCCCTCGCGGTCGCGGGGCGAGACGAGCCGCTGCGTCCGGACGCGGCCGTGCCGGAACCCGACACGATCCGAGGGGCGGTCCGGTCCGCCACGCCGGCCGCGATCGGACTCCTCCTGCTCGCGTCGGCGCTGGCGGTCGTCGCCGGACCGGGAGTGGTCCCGAACCTCGTCGCCGTCGACGACGGCGACCTGCCGGGCGACCCGATCGAGGTCGAGGGGTACCAGGTGACCTACGCCGAGAACGTGGAGGACGAGGTGGTGGGCGTCGTCGACGTCGAGGCGTTCGGTCGGTCGACGAGCGTCAACACCTCGGGGGTCATCGTGAAGAACGCGGACCGGGAGATCTGGACGACCGCGGTCTCGCGGGGGAACCTCGCCTTCTGGGGGTACCGCGCCGTCGACGTGGGCGGGACCGGGTGGCGCGAGACCGTCTGGGTCCAACGAGTGGGGTGGGTGGCGGCGAACGGCGGCCCGGCCTACCGGGTCGACGCGGTCCGGAACGAGACGCGCTCGACGCTGTTCACGAGCGAACCGGCGCGGGCGGAGCCGCGGATCGACGGGCGCAACGTCACCGTCGCGGCCGTCGAGGGGGGATTCGAACTGCGCGTCGCCCACGGGGGCGAGACCGAGCGGGCGGCGCTCCCCGCGGCGAACGAAACGGTCACGCTCCAGGGAGTCGCGTTCGTGCGCGAGGAGGACGCGGTGTTCGCGGAGCGCGGGGAGACGCGGGTGCGGATCGCGACGCGGGAGCGGTACGAGGGGCGGCAGTAACGCTCGGTCGGACCGAGGGCG
>NZ_NHPG01000068.1:0-773 GCF_002252965.1 Halorubrum sp. Ea1 | reverse complement strand
ACAGACGAGCACGTCGGGACGTCCGTTGCCCGTGAGATCGGGCGTGAGACAGCACCCGAGTCGGCCGCACGGAGGGGAATCATCGATTCGCTCGTGGCGGAACTCCATACGGAACGTTCGCCGGCGTTTGTTAAGAGTAGATACATGATAAACGAGGGGCGTCCCGCTCGACCCGTGTTCTCGGACACCGTCTGTCCCGCCGCCGACGCGTCGACGCTCCGCCTGACGCGAGTCGTAACGCCGAGTCGCGACCGGGATCGCGAACGCCGGCCGTTCAAAAGCCCATAACAATGTCAGTGGTCGGTCTCGTGGGGGTCATGACGTCACCGAAAACGACCGGGCGGTGTCGATGACCGCTCCCGACGACGCGATCACGGTGTTGATGTGTCCAGATTACAGGGAGTCGAACCCGTATCAGTCCGAACTGATCGCGGCGTTGGAGGACCGCGACGTCGACGTCGAGGCGACGAGCGTCGGCTGGCTGTTTCCGCTGCTCGCGGGCGTCCGTCGCCACGGGGTTCCGGACGTCGTTCACCTCCATTGGCTCCACCGATTCGTCATCACCAACCGTCGGTTCCCGTCCGTTCTCGTCGGGTTGCTCGGGTTACGGCTCGTTTTCGAACTCGTCGTACTGCGCGCGCTGGGAGTCCGACTCGTCTGGACTGTCCACAACCTCCTGGACCACGAACGGGCCGCTCCGCGCAGCGAACTCGCGGTCAGGCACGTAGTAGCGCGACTCGTCGACAGGATCGTCGTCCACTGCGGAGACGCGA
>NZ_NHPG01000084.1:337-706 GCF_002252965.1 Halorubrum sp. Ea1 | reverse complement strand
GGGTCAGTTGGGTATAAGAGACAGGTCACGCGGTCGCGCCACGTGTCGAAGGCGTCGCGACACTCCGGGCTCTCGTCGATGTGCCGCACGAATCCCGCGCCGGGGGACGCCAGCTCCGCCTCGCAGAACGGACACCGCTTCGGTTCGATGGTCGATTCCGATAATGGCATGATAACACATACCAATCCAGACGCTCAAAAGTGTTGTTACGTGTGGAGAAATTTGCGAGCGGTATCGTTTCTACGCACCACTCACCGACGATACCGCCTGAACGTTCAACCGCGGAGGAAGAAACGGTCCGAGCGTCAGTCGGCCGTACGCTCGTACGTGACGAACGCGAGGTCCCCGTCGGTCTCGGCGTCCGAGACG
>NZ_NHPG01000084.1:0-201 GCF_002252965.1 Halorubrum sp. Ea1 | reverse complement strand
GGTCCCGCGTCGTCAGCACGACGTTGGTCCGATCGGGGAGCGGGCCGCCGATCCGGGCGGCGATGCTCTCGTACGTCTTCCGGCCGACGATCACGGGGTGACCGGTCGTGAGCCGCTTGAAGTGCGCCAGGTCCGCCGGGTAGTGCCACGGCATCCCGCCGTCGTCGCCGATGACGCCGTTCTCGGCGACCGCGGCGACGA
>NZ_NHPG01000118.1:0-1429 GCF_002252965.1 Halorubrum sp. Ea1 | reverse complement strand
TTACGGAGAATCAAGGAGAAAGCCTCGCGCTTCAGCGCGGGGATGAATCCGACAAACGATGATACAAACCACCGACGATAGCGCGGCCTGATATTCCAGTAGATGCTTAATATAGCACACTTAATTACAATTGTAATGGTCACGGTGACTGTCACCACGAAGTTCCACAATCCATCCCTCTCACGGCGGAAAGAGTGGCAACGCGCCACTCGACTCTACCGTGACACCAAGCAATTCTGTATCAACGGATGGGAGAACGGCGACTTCGGGAAGTCCGTGACCACGGCCAGTATCGACAACGACCTCTACTCGGCCATCCAGAACCAAGCCATCCGTGAGGCGAAATCCGATCATAATAAGGACGGGGAAGTTCGCTACCGAGAGAGTCAACCGTTCGCCATCAACAACCAGAACTGGGAACTTGACACGACCGAGAACGGCACAGTCGTCGTCGGCTTCCCGTGCGTCTCCCAATGGTGGTACACACCGATAGAGGTGTACGACGACATTGCCGACTCCGTAGACCGACTGGTGGAGGGTGACGCTGACAAGACCCGCCTGCAGGTGTACCGTCGCGGCGACGACTGGTACTGTACGTTCAACGTGGAATACGACGCCGACACGTCGTGTGAGACACCGATCGGTGTCGATATTGGCCAACGACACATCCTCGCTGTGACAGCTTATGGCGAGGATGAGTCAATGCTGGTGTCTGGTGGTGAGGCGAAATATGTTCGACGCAAATATCGTTCCCTACGCGATTCGCTCTCGGAAGCGGGTGCGCTTCGCGCACGTAACCGTGTAGGTGACAAAGAACAGCGTCGAATCAAAGACCTGAATCACAAACTCTCCCGTCGCCTCATCACGTTCGCGGAACAGTTCGAGAACCCTGTCATTCGGATGGAAGACCTCGAAGGTATCCGCGAGGACAGCTCATGGTCAGGTGTTCACTCGTGGCATTTCCACCAACTCCAACAGTTCATCACGTACAAAGCCGAACGTGCTGGGATTCGTGTTGAGCAGGTCGATGCGTACCATACCAGCCAGCGGTGTTCAGCGTGTAGTTCGATAGGAAGCCGTGATGGCGACCACTTTTCGTGTTCGGAGTGCGGTCGAGGACGCCACGCGGACCTGAACGCTTCAGAAAACATCGCACAACGGGAGGGTGAACCATGTACGGCGTAGCAGTTCGGCTGACGCGAACCGTACTACCTCGCTGGTTGAATAGCCCGCCGTCTTCGGCGCCCGCAGATTGCGGGGAGGAAGGCCCCATTGACAGGGCTACACGCGCTGAAAAGCACACCGTTGGTCACAACTCGGTGGCGACCGTTGACGGTCCACGCGAAAGCGTACTTGAGGCCCGAGGAAACGCGCAACCTGAATATCCCCTTCGGGGAATCCTCGCGCTTTAGCGCGGGGAGGATGTCAA
>NZ_NHPG01000091.1:0-6913 GCF_002252965.1 Halorubrum sp. Ea1 | reverse complement strand
CTCGCACTCGGTGCAGACGAAGAAGCGGGTCTCCGACTCGTCGGCCGAGCGGATCTGCTGCATGTACCAGTAGGCGCGGTCGTTTCCGCACTCCGGACAGTACGCGGTCGTCTGCGGCAGTCCCTTGTCCTCCGCGTCGCTCACGTCGATGACCTCCGACTCGACCTGCGACTCGGTGGTCCACTCGTCGTCGCCGTCGTCGCGGCCGATCTCGTTGTCACAGTCCGCGGAGCTACACACCCAGTGGTCCTCGCCCTCGCCGGACTTCATCATCGAGCCGCACTCGTCGCAGAACTTCATGGCGGAACCAGCCGCGGATCGTATATAAGCGGCGGGATCGCGACCGAACGACGGAGCCGAGTCCGCCGGTCGACGGCCTCACTCGGCGCCGTCGAGGTGCTCGGCGAGCGCGAACCGGACGCGCTCCTCGTCCGCCCCCTTCGTCTCCCGGCCGGTGACGACGACCTCGCCGATCTCGCCGGTGTTACCGACGTGAGTTCCGGCGCAGGCGGTGCGGTCGTAGGGGTCCGCGTCGGTCCCGAGGCCCGCGTCGTCCGCGCCGGCCGCGCCGATCTCGACGATCCGGAGTTCCTCGATCGAGTCGGGGAGGAGGTCGATGCGGGTTCGCTCCGGGTCCAGGGTCGCCTCGGCCTCGGCGCGGTCCATCGCGTAACTCGTCACGGGACGCTCGTCGGCGACGAGGTCGTTGAGCCGGGCCTCGATGCGGTCGAGGTCCGCGTCGTCGAAGCGGTCGTACGCCGCGTCGAGGTGCGCGTGGTCGTCGTACAGCTGGTTTCCGGTGGTCTGCGCGTCGAACTCGTTCAAGAGGAGCGCCGACAGCAGGTGTTGGGCGGTGTGGTACTTGGAGTGGGCCGCCCGGCGCGCCGCGTCGACCTCGCCGACGACCGCGGTACCGGGTTCGGGCGGCGAGGGCGCGTCGCCGCCGGTCGCCGCGCCACCGCCGTCACCCGCCTCGGCCGCCGGCGCGAGGGTGTGGTAGATCGTGTCCTTCTTCCGGACGTCGACCACTCGCCACCGATCGTCGCGCTCCCCGTCAGCGAGGCGGAGCGTCCCCGTGTCGTGCGGCTGCCCGCCGCCCGTCGGGTAGAAGTGCGTCCGGTCGAGGACGACGCGGTCGTCGAGCGCGCGCTCGACGGTCGCCTCGAACGTCATAACCGTGTCGTCGGCGAGGTACAGTTCCTCGGTCATACCGAGAGAGATCGGCTCGGCCGGCTTAGGTGGTGCGCTCGGAGAGAGGCGGTCGGCCGAGCGCGGCGGGTGTGGTGACGGCGACGCCGCGATCGGAGTCGGGACCGATGACGTTCTCAGATCCGATACTCGGACGTCGACGTTTATGAGTGCTCCCGACGTAGGCGGCCTCATGAACGGTCCCGACCGCGCCCAGAGCGAGGTGATCGGCGTCGTGCTCCTCCTCGGGCTCACGATCACGGCGGTCGGGGTCACGGTCGCGCTCGGGTCGACGGCGCTCGGCGACGTGCAGTCGTCGGCCGACGTCCAGCGGATCGAGGGGGCGATGACGCAGGTCGACTCGAAGGCCAGCCTCGTGGCGCACGGCGGGTCGACGAGCCAGCGCATCCGGCTCGATCCCGGCCGGAGCGCCGACGTGCGCGTCGACGACGAGGCGGGAGTGATGCGGATCGAGGTCGAAGCCGAAAACGAAACGGGCGGGATCGAGACGGTGACGGAGAACGTCACGCTCGGCGCCGTCGTCTACGAGCGGGGCGACGACCGGGTGGCGTATCAGGGCGGCGGGGTCTGGCGGTCGAACGGCGACGGGTCGTGGATGGTGTCCCCGCCCGAGTTCCACTACCGCGGCGACACCCTCACGCTCCCGCTCGTGACGATCGACGGGGTCGACGGGCGGCTCGGCGACGACGCCGTCGTGACGGGCACCTCGAAACACCCGGAGGGGCTGTTCCCCTCCGAGAACGTCTCGAACCCGCTGCTGGGCGGGAACGTGACGGTCACGGTCGAGAGCCAGTACGCGGAGGCGTGGGGGCGGTTCTTCGAGACCCGGACGCGGGCGAACGTCACGCAGGTGTCGCCGACGGAGGTCCGCGTCGCGCTCCGAACCGAGACCGTCCACCCGACGCTCAGCGCGGGCGTCTCTGCGCTCGGCACGTCACGGCTCGAGTTCGGCGGCATAAACACCCTGTACGCCGACAGCTACGACTCCACCGTCGGATCGTATCCGGGAAAGGGCAACGCGAGCGATAACGCGGTGCTCCAGACGACCAGCGATTTCCACCTCACGTCGAAGGGGGGCGGCAACACCGAATCGATCGAAATCCGCGGAGACCTCGTCGCGGAGTCGTTCAAGATCCCGAAGGGACAGGCGAAGAAGAAGCTGACAATCACGGGGGAGAAGCGGGTCGACGACTCGGTCGGGAGCGCGGACCCCGTCGCGGGAGCCATCGCCGAACGGATCGAACGGGTCCGCGATCTGAACCTCCAGTCCAGCGGCGCCTCCACGACGGGATTCGTCCACGACGACGGAACCGTCCGCACCATCGACGAAGACACATACGTCGACGGCGACGTCACGGTCTCGGACGGGAGTACGCTCCGGATCGAGGACGGGGCGACCGTCCACGTCGACGGGCGGCTCGACGTGAGCGAGGACGGCAGCGACGTTGCGTTCGACGGCGGGGGCGGCGACGTCGCGGTCCTCGTCGAGGGCGGCTTCTCCATGCGGGATGGATCGACCCTCCGCGCGCGCGGCGGCGGCAGCAGCGACCTGTTCGTCGACGGCGCGGTCGGGGTACGGGACGACGCGGCGATCACGGCGGCCACCGGCACCCGCTTCGAGCTGTACAACACCGGGAACGTCGAGGTGACGCATCAGGCGCGAATCGCCGCCGACGACGACGTAACGGGGAACCTGTGGCTGTACTCGAGCGGCGGCAGTATCGACTTTCAGGGGGCCCCGAGCGACGGCATCGACGTCGCGGGAGTGGTATACGCGCCGACGAGCGAAATGACGCTTACAAACAATATGACGTTCAAAGGGTCGTTCACCTCCGGGAGCTTCACGTTCAACGACGCCGACCTCAACCTCCACTACGACGAGTCGCTCGCCACGCTGCAGCCGTTCGGGGGGGCGTCCGTTCCCGTGGTGAGCCACCTGCACGTCTCCCGCCACCGCGTGACGATCGAGGACGACTAGCTCGGCCGGGCCGGTCGAACGAAGCCGCTCGCAGGGCGACCGTCAGCGCTGCAACCCGACGACGCGAACGACCTCGCGCACGTACACCGAGTCGCCGTGTTCGAGCTCCGCCACGGCGACGCCGTCGGCGTCGGCGGGGGTCGCGTCCGCGAACCCGTCGGCGCGCTCGAAGTAGCGCGCCCACGCGTCCGGATGGTCCGTCTCCACCCAGAGGTACAGCGTCTCGCCGCTCGCGGCGTCGAACCGGGTCGTCTCCGAGTCGGCGTTCGCCTCGTCGACCGCGGTTATCTGGACGGTTCCCTCGCCGGTGACGCTCCCTTCTCCGCCGCCGCGGACCAACGCCATTATCGGAATCGTCGTCCGACCGTCGGCGGCGGCGAAGCGGGGCTCCGAGAGCATCACCGAGCCGTCGCCGTCGCCGCGGACCAGGGCGCCGGCCTCGTACGCGATCGTCGTGTCGCCCTCCTCGTACGCGATCGCCTTGGAGGTCCACTCGTCGAGGGTGCCGTTCGCGACGTCGCTGGCGTTGCTGGTGTTCGCGAGGACGAACCGCGACTCGGCGGACGTCGACAGGGTGCCGCCGGCCAGCCGGATCTCGGTCGCCCGGTTCGGGTCGTCGTACCGCTGGACGTCTCGGAGGTTGTCGTCGAGCACGTCGAACGCGCGCTCGACGTTGGCGACGCGCTCGGCCTCCCGCCGGTCCTCCACACCGGTGATCCCCACCGCGAACACCGTGCCGATCGTGACCGTGATCAGCGAGAACACGAGGATGTAGCCGACGACGTCGCTCACCCCGCGGTCGTCGCCGGCGAGCGAGGAGAGGCCCCCGACCGAGACCGTCCGGCTCCGCCGCCGGCTCATCGCTCTCTCACCACCAGCCGGCCGACGGAGCTGTTGTACCGGACCCGAATCGGGCCGCCCCGGACGCGAGACGATTCGACGGACAGGTTCGCGACGTGCGGGATCTCGGCGACCGCCTCGGGGTCGTCAGTCCGCAGGGTCACCGACTCGTTGTCGATCGCGATCCGATATGGGCGACCGGCGATACGGGTTGGCAAGTCGACGTCGACGGACACGGTCGCGTCGCTGGCGCCGCCGGGGCGATCGACCTCCGCCGCGCGGGCGAGCCGGTCCGCGCTCTCGAGGTTCGCGACGGCGGTCTGCCCGACGACGGCGAGGTCGCCCCTGACGACCCGGTCCGTCTGCGAGTCGACGACGCCGCCGATCCCGATGACGATCCCGGAGAGCAGCACCGCACCGATCGCGAGCGTCAACACGTATCCGACGGTGACGCTCACGGCCCGCTCGTCGCCGCGGAAGCGACGGTCGCCGTCGCTCCGGAGCGAGCGGCCGCCGTCGCTCCGTCCGCGGTCACGCATCGGGCTCACCCGGCGCGACCCGGACCGTGGTCTCGAACCGGAGCTCCGCGGTCCGGTAGCGGAGGTCGATCGTCGCCGCGTAGACGGCGGGGGTCGCGGAGTGGTCCGAGCCGACGGACTTCCCGGAGGCGGGGAGCGCGGTCGCGGTCGCCGTCCCGTTCGCCTCGTCCGTCCGCTCGAGGGTCACGTCGTAGGGAGCGCCCAGCGCCCCGGCGCTCGTCGTCCAGAGCCCCGGACAGCGCTCGTCGTCGAGCGTCCCGCCGGTCAGGTCGACGGCGACGCGGTCGGCGGCCGGCGCCGAGCAGACGACGGTCAGGTCGCTCCCGTTCTCGCCGACGGCGACGGTGACGTTGTCGTCGGTGGCGTTGTACACGTACACCTCCCGCGTCTCGTTGACGCCGTCGTCGAATTCGACGTAAAAGGCGTCGGTCGGTGCCCCGGCCGCGTCGGTGGAGGCGAGCGTTGCGGGATCGACCGCCACGACGAACCCGCGCGTCCGATCGACGTCGGCCGCGAGGGTCGCGTTCGCGTCTCCGGTGCCGTTCGCGGTGAGATCGCCGGTCACGTAGCTCCCGTTCTCCATCGTCGTCCGGTTCCCCGAGACGTGCGTCACTCCACCGCGATCGGCGTACGCCCGGGCGAGGTACGCGTCGAGATCGGCGATCCCGTCCTCGACGGCGGTGGCCGCCGCATCGTGGTCCGAAGGCCGGTTCCGGTTCGTCCCGTCGATCAGCGCGCCGGTCTCCTCGACGGCGGCGGCGCGGACCTCCAGCGCCTCGCCGTCGGCGGCCTCGATGCCGCGGGTCGCGACGTTCTCGCTGTAGATGCTCGCGTTCAGCAGCACCACGAGCGCCACGAGCGAGACGGCCACGACGAGCCCGGAGATCAACAGGAGCTGGCCGCGGTCCGCGTCGCGGAACCGCCGGTCGCCGCGCGGACCGTCGCCGGTGGAGTCGTCACCACGGGGACCGTCGCGGGACCCGTCGCCGTCGGACGGTCCGGGGATCACAGCTGCCATACGACGATGCGCACCTCCAGTCTGTCGTACACCGCGCCGCCGCCGACGTCGGCCGCGTAGAACTCGCCCGGCTCCGACCCGTTCGAGAGGGCTCGGAGCGTCGTGTCTTCGTACCCCGGCGCGGTCAGGTTCGCGTCGTCGGTCAGGACGACGGTACGCGTCGCCGTCACGGCGTTGTCGCTCGGCGATCCCATGTCCACCAGCGTCGTCTCCGCCGCGCCGTCCGGCCCGTGTCGGACGTGGACGTTGAACGCGATCCGGCGTTCGCCGAAGGTCGCGTTCAGCCCCTCGCCGAACGCGTTCGGGGGGCCGCCGCCCGTGAAGTAGCTCGGGCTCCGGCCGTCGGTGAACGTCTCGTTCACCGGGTCCCAGCGGAGCAGGGCGGCCTCGAGGTCGCCGCTGGCCGCGCTCGTCTCCAGCAGGTCGTTCGCGACCGCTCGCTGTTGGTTCTCTAGGTGCTGGTTCGACGTGCTGGCCGACAGCGGGGTCACCGCGGTCGCCTGTAGCGCGAAGGTGAGCCCGGCGACGATCAGGATCGCCGCGGCGAACGCCTCCAGCGTGTGCGCCTGCGCGCGGTCGTCCGGGAACACGGTCACCACACCCACACCGTGAGCCGGTACTGCGTCCCCTCGATCGAGACGAGCCGCTGCGAGACGCTGACGCCGCCGCGGTCGACGCGGACCGGGTCCCTCGTGCTGCGGCGCATGTCGACCGTGTGCGTCCCGTATCGCGTGTCGACGGTGACGGTCGAGGCGTTTCCGACCGGGTCCGCCTCGCCCATCGCGTGGACGACGACGAGGACGTCGTCGTCGAGGCCGAACTCCGCGGCAGTGTCGTTCGTGAGTCCCGCCGGACAGTCGGCCGCGTCGGCGAGGGTGGCGTTGCCCTCGTCGCCGTCGAAGAACGCGGCCGTACACGCCGGCGACAGCACCGCTGGCTCCGCGGGCGACGCGGCGAGCAGGTCGCCGGCGATCCCCGCGGCGACGCGGTCGCTCACGACCGGCGAGGCGGTTTCGGCGCCGGCGAAGGGGTCGAACACCGTCGGCACGAACGCGATCACGAACCCGAGCGTCAGCAGGAACACGCTCGCGCCGACGGCGAAGTCGATCGGGGTCTGCGCTCGGCCCGCTCCGCCCGACGTGAATCCCCCCGTTCGCGACTCACCCGACATAGATCCACACCCCCAGCGCGAGCGTCATCAGGACCACCGCGAACTTGACCCCGGAGACGATGTCGGCGTTGCGGATGTAGCCGCTGATGAAGCCGGAGAGCACCGCCTGCAGGGTCACCGCGTGGAAGAACAGCAATGAGAGGACGTCGGGGTCGACG
>NZ_NHPG01000086.1:0-4270 GCF_002252965.1 Halorubrum sp. Ea1 | reverse complement strand
GACCCGGGAGGCGGGGGCACGGGGGACGGAGCCGGTCGAGCACCTCGTCGGCGCGCCCGACGACCGGCTCGGGGACCCCGGCGAGGTCGGCGACGTGAACTCCGTACGACCGGTTCGTCGGGCCGTCGCGGACCGTCCGCAGGAACGTCACCTCGCCGTCGCGCTCGTCGACGGCGACGTGGACGTTCGCGACGCGGGGGAGGTGGTCCGCCAGCGCCGTTAGCTCGTGGTAGTGCGTGGCGAAGAGAGTCCGCGCGCGCACCTCGTTATGCAAATACTCCGTCGCGGCCCACGCGATGGAGATCCCGTCGTAGGTGGCGGTCCCGCGGCCGACCTCGTCGAGGATGACGAGGGAGTCGGCGGTCGCCGAGTGGAGGATGTTCGACAGCTCCTGCATCTCGACCATGAACGTCGAGCGCCCCTGCGCCAGCTCGTCGAGCGCGCCGACGCGGGTGTAGATCCCGTCGACGAGCCCGACCGTGGCCGCCCGCGCGGGGACGAACGACCCCGCCTGCGCGAGCAGCTGGATCAGGGCCGCCTGCCGCATGTACGTCGACTTCCCGCTCATGTTCGGCCCGGTGACGATCAGGAAGCCCCGCTCGTCGTCGAGCCGGAGGTCGTTCGGCACGAAGTCCGTCGTCCGCTCGACGACGGGGTGGCGCCCGGCCTCCACGTCGAGCCGGCGCTCGTCCGTTAGCTCCGGGCGCGTCCAGTCGTTGCCGGCGGCGTGGGTCGCGAGCGACGCGAGCGCGTCGACCTCGGCGAGGGCCCGCCCGACGTCCTGCAGCAGCTCGGCGTCGCCGGCGACGCGCTCGCGCAGCTCCTCGAACAGCTCGTACTCCAGCTCGCCGCGGGCCTCCTCCAAGCGGAGCACCTCCCGTTCCCGCTCCGCCAGCTCGTCGGTGACGAACCGCTTGGAGTTCTTCAGCGTCTTGATCTCCCGGTAGTGATCGGGGACCTGATCGGCGACCGACTTGCCGACCTGGATGTAGTAGCCGTCCGTCTTGTTGCGGTCGACCGTGACGTGGCTGAGGCCGTGCCGCCGCTTCTCCCGCTCCGCGAGGGTGTCGAGCCACTCTTTGGCCTCCTCGTGGCTCGCGATCAGCTCGTCGAGCTCGTCGTCGTACCCCTCTCGGAGGAGCCCGCCCTGCGTCTTCGCCTCCGGCGGGTCGTCCGCGAGCGCGTCGGCGAGCTCGCCGTGGAGCGCACGGGCGCGGTCGCGGTCGAGGCCCTCCAGAACCGCCGCGACCGGCGAGTCCGCGAGCGCGGTCCCCTCGACGGCGTCGACCATCGCCGGCACCAGCGCGAGGGTGTCGCGCATCGAGAGGAGTTCGCGTGCGCCCGCGCTCCCGCTCGTCGCCCGCGCTGCGAGCCGTTCGAGGTCGTACGCCTCCCCGAGCGTCTCGCGGAGGCGGTCGCGCGCGAGGGCGGCCGACGCCAGCGCCTCGACCGCGTCGAGCCGGCGGTCCAGCCGCGCCCGGTCCCGGCGCGGTCGGGTGAGCCACTCCCGGAGGAGCCGCCCGCCGGCCGCGGTGACGGTGTGGTCGATCGTCTCGAACAGCGACCCCTCCCCATCGCCGTGCATCGTCTCCGTGAGTTCGAGGTTGCGCTGGGTCGTCGCGTCGACGTCGACGTGGTCGCCGTACGCCGTGAGCCGGGTCATCGACGCGAGCACCCCGGCGCCCGTCTCCTCGACGTAGCCGAGGGTCGCGCCGGCCGCGCGCAGCGCGAGGTCGGAGTCGATCCCGACGCTGTCGGCGGTCTCCCGGCCGAACTGCTCGCGGACCGCGTGCTTCGCCCGCCCCGGCGCGAACGCCTCCGCGTCGAACAGCGACACCGACCCGGAGAGGTCCTCCCTGACCGCGCCGAGCAGCCGGTCGTCGTTGCGGACGCGGGGGCCGGGGAGCACCTCCGCGGGATCGAACCGGTACAGCTCCGCCCGGAGGTCGCTCTCGTCGCCGACCTCGGTGACGAGGAATCGGCCCGTGGTGACGTCGGCGAGGGCGAGCCCGTAGGGGCCGTCAGCTTCGTCGCTCGTCTCCCCCGCGGCCGACGCCCCGCCGCCGTCGCCCTCGCGGACGACCGCCGCGAGGTACCGCGCGTCGTCGTCGGCGGTCTCCAGCAGGGTACCGGGCGTGACGACCCGCGTGATCTCGCGGGCGTGGCCGTCGTCCGTCTGGTACTGGTCGGCGACGGCGACCCGGTAGCCGCGCTCGACGAGCGCCTTCACGTAGGGCGTCAGCTCCGAGAGCGGGACGCCCGCCATCGGGTACGACGAGCCGTGCGAGGACTTCTGTGACACCGTCAGGTCGAGCTCGTCGGCGACCAGCTCCGCGTCGTCCGCGAAGAACTCGTAGAAGTCGCCGCACTGCATCGCGAGGACGTCCGCGTCCGTCTCCGCCTTGAGATCGAGGAACTCCCCGACGATCCCCGTTGCCATATACCCGTACTCCCGCCGTGGGCGGCTAAAACCCTACGGGTGTCGCGCCGAGCGGCGACGCTACCCGACCCGGTTGCGACGCGTCACCGTCCGGTGTATCAGGCCGGAGACGGCGAAGAGCACCGCGAAGAGGACCGCGTACGCGTACCCCGACACGTCGGCGAACGGGACGGTCCCGATCGCCGCGGCCCCGGCGAGCAGCCCGCAGGCGACGCCGAGGCCCACGTAGTACTCGCTCCACAGGATCTCGTTCTCGGAGACGACTTCGAGGTACACCTCCAACTGTCGACTCTGCTCGGTGAGGGAGACGATCCCCCTGTTCGGCTCGTACGCGATGAACCCGTTCTCGGCCAGCTTCGGGAGGTGCGACTGGTGGAGCGCGGTGTAGACGCGCTTCCGCTGTTTGTACGTGACCTCGTTGACCGCGAGTTCGTTCTCCCACGCCGCCAGCTGCTCGGCGATGTCTCTCACGCGAGCGTCGTTCCCGTGCTCTCTCAGATAGGCGATCACGTTCCGCCGTCGGCGGTTGCTCAACGCCGTGAATATCTCGTCGCGCGACGGCCCGGTGCCCTCGCTCGGGGCCGCATCCTTCTGCTTGGTGAGTCGGGATGACATTAATCTCTCGAAGAGTATCTCTGACTGGTGACTGTCACCAACTAACATATCTCTTCCTGTTGGTAACTCGCCTCCGGTTCTGGTCTGGTTCGGTTCGTCCGCCCTTTCGCGACGGGCGGTATGGCGTCCATACATACGACCGATCGGCGCCTCAGTCTAGACATGACGCCCGCTCACGACACCCGTCTCGGTCGCCTCGCCCGGCTTCGCCGCCCGGAGTACACCGGCGAAAACCGCTGTCTCCCCTGTACCGCGGTCAACGTCGCCGTCGCGGTCGCGGTCGCCGCCGCGCTCGCGGTCGTCGGTCGCCCGGGGCTCGCCGCGCTCGCCCTAGCCGCCTCCCTCGCGGCGATCTGGCTCCGCGGCTACCTCGTCCCGGGGACGCCCGAACTCACCAAGCGGTACCTCCCCGAGCGCGTCCTGCGGCTCTTCGGGAAGGGGAGGGCGGCCGCCCCGCCGACCGACGTCGACGCGGAGTCGTACCTGCTGTCGACCGAGGTCCTCGTCGAGACGCCCGACGGGGCCGACCTCGCGTTCGCCCCGTGGTTCGCGTCCACGTGGCGCGCCGCCCTCGACGGGATGCACATCGACGCGAGTGCTGCCGCCGAGGCCGGTGCCGAGGGGGACGACGCTCGCAGCGACTCCGACGTCGACGCGGACCTGGCGGCGCTCGCGTCGCTCGCCGACGTCGACGACGACTCGCTCTCGCTCGACTGGCGCGGCGGGACCGCCTTCGCGTTCGTCGGCGACGAGCGCCTCGGTCACTGGGAGTCCAGCGCCGCGTTCCTCGCCGACGTCGCCGCCGACCGCGTGCTGACCGACCGGCTCGACGACTGGACGGCCCTCCCGCTCGCGACCCGGAGCGGCGTGCTCGGCGCGCTCCGACTGTTCGTCGAGGAGTGCCCCGCCTGCGAGGGCCACGTGAGTCTCGAAGAGCGCGTCGTCCAGTCCTGCTGTACGAGCTACGACGTGATCGCCGGGCGCTGTGCCGCCTGCAACGCGCGGCTGTTCGAGCTGGACCTACCGCCGTCGCTCGCGACCGAATAAGACGTCGTGACCGGTCGCTTCGTGGTGAATTCTGCAGAAGCTCCAGCCGCTCGCTTATAAATAGTTGACGGCGGATCGGCGGTGAACACCTCCAAAGCCCCAGCCGTGAGGGGCACGCACGCTCGCTGCGCTCCTCAGTTAGTCGCTTCGCTCCCTCCTTGCGGTGCT
>NZ_NHPG01000112.1:0-4233 GCF_002252965.1 Halorubrum sp. Ea1 | reverse complement strand
ATCCGTACGGACCGAGGGGCCGCTCACAGGCACGCGCGAGGGAGCCCGCGGCCGCCATTGGCGGCCGCGGCGAGGCTGGGGAGGCGCGAGGCTGCAGTCGAGTTGCGGTCGGGTGGGACTCAAAGGGGCAGTCGCCGGCGGCTCCGCCGCCGGCTCCAGAGGCGCGAGCCCTCGCGGTTGGGGCTTTGGGGGGTGTTCACCCTCGATCCATCAGCAACCGCTTATAAACAAACAGCAGTGAAACCGAGTTTCACTTATAACCGATCGCCGACCGCGTCACCGGATTCTACCCGCTACATTCGGCGAGCCACTCGTGGGCCCAGTCGTCGATCTCCTCGAAGACGGGCGCGAGCGACTCCCCCTTCGGCGTGAGGCTGTAGTACGTCGCCACCGGCGACTCCTCTTCGAGCCGGCGGTCGACGAAACCGGTCTCCTGGAGGTCGTCGAGCACGCGCGAGAGGGTCCGTGCGTTCGCGTCCGTCTCGCGCTTGAGCTCGTTGAACCGCGACTCGCCGTTCAACAGCTCGTGGAGGACGACGAGCCGCCAGCGCGAGCCGATCTGTTCGAGCGAGTCGACGACGGGGCACGGGGTGTCCGGGGCGGACGCGTCGCCCGTCTCGGCCTGCGTCTCTGTCGTTTCCGCCGGATCGGAGCCGGCGAGGTCCTGCGATGACATCGGTGTTACCTACTTACACTATTGTCCGGGAAGCGATAAATAGGTTACGTCCGTATACGTAGTTACACGATGTTAGCTGAATTCACGACGCTACCGCTACAGATCGACGCCCCGCTCGCGGGCGAACTGTTCCTTATCGGCCGGATCCTGTTCGGCGCGACGCTCGCGTTCATGGGCCTGAACCACTTCATGGACGTCGACACCATGGCCGGTTACGCCGAGTTCAAGGGGCTCCCGGCGCCCCGCTTCTCGGTGGTCGCCTCCGGGCTCGTGCTCGTGCTCGGCGGGCTCGGAATCGTCGTCGGCGTCTTCCCCGTGCTCGCGGCCGGCGCGCTCGCCGCCTTCCTGCTCGTCTCGGCCGTGACGATGCACGACTTCTGGTCGGTCGACGACCCGGAGGAGAAGCAGAACGAGATGACGGGCTTCCTCAAGAACGTCTACGGCGCCGGCGCCGCGGTCGCGCTGCTCGCCGTCGGCGGCACCGCGTGGCCCTACGCGCTGGGGATCGGCCTGTTCTGAACGGCCCGGACCGCGCCGAACTGAACGCGACCGCGCCGTACTGAACGCGGCCGCGCCGAGCCGACCGTCCCGTCTTCTGACCGCGGTTCCGAGCCGCCAGTACCACTAACTGACTCCGCGACCACTCGATTACACGATCATGACCGACGCCCCGCCCACCACCGGACTGCACCACGTGACGAACATCTGCACCGACATGGACGAGACGGTCGCGTTCTACGAGGACGCGCTCGGCTGGCACACGGTCAAGCGGACCCAGAACTACGACGACCCGGGGACGCCCCACTACTACTTCTCGTCCACGCCGGCGGGGGAGCCGGGGACCAACGTCACCTACTTCGAGTACCCGAACTCGCAGGGCGCGCCCGGCCCGGGCGCGAGCCACCACTTCGCGTTCGGCGTCGCGGACGAGGAGACGCTCCGCGAGTGGCAGGCGCACCTCCGCGAACAGGAGGTGCGCGTCTCCGAGGTGAAAGACCGCACCTACTTCAAGAGCATCTACTTCAGCGACCCCGACGGGCTCGTCTTCGAGCTGGCGACGGAGGGGCCGGGGTTCACCCGCGACGAGGAGGAGCCCGGCAGCGAGGAGATCGACCCGTTCGCCGAGGGGTACGAGAGCTGAATGGCGGACGAGCGCTTCGCTGACGAACGCTCCGACGACGACCCGGTGACCGAGGCGACCGGGGCGTCTCACCGCAGCGGCGAGCCGGACGCCTTCGGGTCGCCGTACCGCCTGCTCTCGACCGCGGTGACGCCGCGCCCGATCGCGTGGGTCTCCTCGCGGGGCCCGGCCGGCGAGAACCTCGCGCCGTACAGCTTCTTCAACACCGTCGCGATCGACCCGCCGGTCGTCGCGTTCTCGCCGGTGGCGACCGCGGCCGACCCGAAGGACACGCTCGCGAACGCCCTGGAGACGGAGGCGTTCGTCGTCAACGTCGTCACCGAGGACGTCGTCGAGGCGATGAACGCGTCGAGCGCGACGCTCGAGGCGGGGGAGAGCGAGTTCGATCACGTCGGGATCGACCGCGCGCCGTCGGCGCGCGTCGACGCGCCCCGGGTGGCCGCGGCGGCCGTGAGCCTGGAGTGCCGGCTGTACGACGCCGTCGAGATCGGCACCTCGACGCTGGTGCTCGGCGAGGTCGTGTACGCCCACGTCGCCGAGGCGGCGCTTACCGACGGGGCGATCGACGTGGACCGGCTCGACACGGTCGGCCGGCTCGCCGGCGGCTGGTACGCGAGCACCGACGACCGGTACGAGCTGGAGCGGCCGCCGTAGCGCGGCGTCGTCGCAGTTCGGTCGCTCTCGTCCGCTCGACGGACTCCCCTCGCAGTCCGCTAGCCCTCGGTCTCGTCCTCCACGAGCGCCGCGAACCGGTCGAGCGCGCGCCGACAGACCGGGACGTACCAGGCCGCGGCGATCGGCACCTCGACGACGACGCGGCTGCGGTCGGACGCCCCGGCGTAGCTGTCGACGCGGTGGCCGGTCGCCGGGATCCCGGCGACCCGCCAGTCCCAGCGCCGCCCGTTGCACGCGGTCACGCGGAACGGGACCCACGCGCCGCCGACCCGGACCCGTCCCCTCGTCCCCCGAGTCACGTATCGGTCGTCGCTCTCGACCGCGTCGATCGCCGGCCCCCAGTCCGGCCAGGTGCGGGTGTCGCGGAGGGCCTCGGCGGCGACCGACGGCGGGACCGCGACGTCGCGACCCACGGCGAGCGTCGTTCCCTCCCGGACGACCGTCGACGCGGACTCGCCGCCGGACCCGCTCGGGCCGCAAAGCCCTTCGAGGTCCAAACCCCCGTCGAAATCGAAACGTCCGTCCGATTTATCGTTCGAACGAGACCGGTAATTCACGATCCGTCAAACGATCTCGTCGTAGTTAAGCCGACGTATATTAATACCTTAAATGGTATCAGGACTCATTATCTCTTTCCACGAAGGGTTAATACGGGGATCATCGCTAGACTAGTCCAATATGGCAGACGACCGCGACACCATGAAAGACGTCTCGCACACTGCACCGCACGACACATCGGCCAAGCGGGTCTGGGAACGAGGCCGAGACCCGGTCGAGGAAGAGGAAGAAGAGGAGTAACGCACCGACACCGACTGCCCAGTTCTGACGACGCGGCCGACCAGCGGCGCGTCGTACGCCGAATCGGGAGCGGAGCGACCCTGAGCCTATCGCGCCCGGCCGACACCCTCTTTGAGGTCGTTTTTAAATACACCGTATGGTCGGAGTCGCACTCGGGTTGGCCGGGATCGTCGCGGTAACGGTGCTACTGGGATTCAGCGCGTTCTTCTCGAGCTCTGAGACCGCGATCTTCTCGCTTCCGGCGGAGTGGTTCGAGCGGCAGGCCGACTCGGACGACCCGCGGGGACACGTCCTGAAGGAACTCTACGACGACCCCCATCGACTGCTGGTGACGCTGCTCGTCGGTAACAACGTCGTCAACATCGCCATCTCGAGTATCGTGACCGTTCTGGTCGCCAGCCACCTCCCCTCCGGCGCCGCGGTCGTGGTGACGACCGTCTGTACGAGCGTTCTCGTCCTCTTGTTCGGCGAGATCGTCCCCAAGGCGTTCGGCCTCGGAAACGCCGAGACGTGGTCGCTGCGGATCGCGTCGCCGGTCCGACTCGTCGAGCGCGTCCTCTCGCCGCTCATCACGTTGTTCGACGGGATCACCCGTCGGATGAACGCGTACATCAGCGGCGACGCGAACATCGAGAAGCCGTACACCGACTGACGCGGACGAACCGTCGGGACTTCTCGGCCGCCGGAGCGTCGATGTCGACCCGCGGCTTCCGACGGTCCGAGCGGTTCCGCTCCGGTGCCGCGAGCGACGCGGCTCCCTCGGTTCCGTTCTCGCGGGTGATAGCCGCGGAGGTGGGTTTAACCCGGCCCGCGGACGACCGGTCTCCATGATCGAGGTGGCGGGGTTGCGGAAGACGTACGGCGACTTCGCGGCCGTCGTCGACAGCGACTTCTCCGTCGAGGAGGGGGAGGTGTTCGGCATCGTCGGCCCGAACGGCGCGGG
>NZ_NHPG01000107.1:0-2241 GCF_002252965.1 Halorubrum sp. Ea1 | reverse complement strand
TACAGAGGTACTCGAACTCCTTGTCGCGCCGGTTCCAGCGGTCCCCCTCCTTGTCGTACTCGCGCGCGTCCTCGCGCAGCAGCGAGTCGCCGCACGCGATGCAGGTCACCGTCCGCCGGTCCCGGCTCTTCCGGGATCCCCACATGTGCGCTACCTCGGTCCCACCCTACTTAGCGTTTGGTGCGGAGCGGTCAGACCCGCGTCGCACGGGCGTCGTTCGAGGCGGACGCCGGCGACGTGCACACCTATAACGCTGGCACCGCTCCCCCCGGTATGACGATCCGCGAATCCAACCTCCCCGGCGTCGGGAAGAAGTTCGAGATCGAACTCGACGACGGCGAGATGATCGTCGTCATCCACAACACGGGTAAACGCGAGCTGTTCCGCCGCCCCGACCCGGACGCCGACTCGGAGAAGGTGTTCGAGTTCGGCGACGACCTCGCCCGGACGATCGGGTCGATCGTCGAGGGCGCGTACTTCCAGCCGGTCGAGCCCGACACGCAGGAGACGACCCTGCCCGGCGGCATCCTCCTGGAGTGGTACGAGATCCAGCCGGGGTCGCCGCTGATCGGCGAGACGCTGGAGAGCGCGGACATCGGCGACCGAACCGGGCTCGCCGTCGTCGCGCTCCAGCGCGGCGACGGGGTCGTCGACAGCCCGAGCGCGGACACCACGCTCCGCGAGGGCGACACGGTCATCGGGGTCGGGACACCCGAGGACTGCGCGGCGTTCGAGGAGCTCCTCACCGGATGAGCGGCCGCGACGACGCGGTCGGGGCGGCCCCTCGGGTCGCCCGTCTCGGGGGTAGCCGGTAGTGGCGCTGCTCGACGTCGGCGTCATGTTCGCCGCGGTCGCGGTCGCCGGGTGGGTCGCGAACCGCGCCGGTCAGTCCGTGATCCCCTTCTATATCGTCGCCGGGATGCTACTCGGGGAGTTCGTCCTCGGCCGGCTCTCCCTGCCGGCGGTCGGGACCGTCTACGTCCCCGAGACGGAGTTCATCGCGCTCGGCGCGGAGCTCGGGATCGTCTTCCTCCTGTTTTTCCTCGGGCTGGAGTTCAACCTCGACCGCCTGCTCGCGCGACGGCGCCAGATCGGGACCGCGGGGACGATCGACCTCGCGAACTTCGGGGCCGGGCTCGTCCTCGGGTGGCTCGTCTTCGGCGCGTTCCTCCCGGCGTTTCTGACCGCCGGGATCGTCTACATCTCCTCGTCGGCGGTGATCACGAAGTCGCTCATCGACCTCGGCTGGATCGCCAACGACGAGGCGGAGCCGCTGCTCGGGACCCTCGTCTACGAGGACCTGTTCATCGCCGTCTACCTCGCCGTGGCCTCGGCGCTCGTGCTCGGCGGCGGCGACGTGGGCGCGGCCGCGACGGACGTCGGGATCGCGATCGCGTTTATCCTCGTGCTGCTGGGGGCGGTCCAGTTCGGCACGCCC
This sequence comes from Halorubrum sp. Ea1, assembly GCF_002252965.1. Classification (NCBI taxonomy): domain Archaea; kingdom Methanobacteriati; phylum Methanobacteriota; class Halobacteria; order Halobacteriales; family Haloferacaceae; genus Halorubrum; species Halorubrum sp. Ea1. The sequence continues at coordinate 803 of NZ_NHPG01000107.1, read as the reverse complement.
GCGTTCGACCGGCTGCTGGCGACCGACAACCCGGAGTTCGTCGCGCTCAGGTCGATCGCGACCGTGGTGCTCGTCGCCGGCGCGGCGCTCGCGCTCGGCGTCAGCGAGGCGGTCGCCGCCTTCTTCGTCGGGATGGCGTTCGCGTCGACGGAGTACGCCCACGGGGTCGAGACGCTGCTCGAACCCGTCCGCGACACGTTCGCGGCGGTGTTCTTCTTCTGGATCGGGCTCGTCACCGACCCGCTCCTCTTCGGCGGCGTGGCGGCGCTGATCGCGCTCGCGGTGCTCGTGACGACGCCGACGAAGCTCGTCACCGGCTTCTTCGCCGGGCGCGCCTTCGACCTCGACGCCAAGCGGTCGACCCGCGTCGCGCTCGGGATGACGACCCGCGGGGAGTTCTCGCTGATCATCGCGACGGTCGCCGTGACCGGGGCCGAGGCGGGGACGTTCGACCCGGCGGTCGCGCAGACGATCAACGCGTTCGCGGTCGGCTACGTCCTCGTGATGGCGATACTCGGCACGACGCTGATGCAGTACTCCGGGCCGTTCGAGTCGATCGCGGTCTCGTGGCTGGATCGCGGTGCCGGTGATGCGGATGGCGATCGTTTATAAATAGCCGACGATGGATCGACGGTAAACACCTCCAAAGCCCCAGCCGGGAGGCGGGCGCACGCTCGCTGCGGTCCTCGGTCGCTCACTCCGTTCGCTCCCTGTGGTCCTTACGTCGTCATCAGAACGCTCCGCGTTCTGATTGGCTCACGAGAGCGGAGCTCTCGTGAACGCCTGCGCCCGCCTCCCGACTG
>NZ_NHPG01000098.1:0-4170 GCF_002252965.1 Halorubrum sp. Ea1 | reverse complement strand
CCCCGTCGCCCCCGTCGTCGTCGGCGCTCCCGACTCCCCCGACGTCGTCGCCCGTACCCAACCGGCGCACGGCGCGTTCCACCTCCTCGACCGTCTCGGCCTGACGCTCGCTCTCGGCCGCCAGCTCCCGCATCTCGTCGGAGACGCGGTTCGACTGCCGGACCACCTCGTCGACCGTGGCGGCGATTTCCTCGGCGGCGGCGGCCTGCTCGTCGGTCACGTCCGAGACCTCGTCGATGCCGTCCGCCGTCTCCGTCACCGCCTCGGCGATGGCGGCGAGGCTCTCCGTCGCGTCGCCGACTCGCTCGCTCCCGTCGTCGACCCGCTCGGTCGTCTCCGAGAGGCTCCCGACGGTGTCCTCGGTGTCGGTCCGGATCCCGTCGACCATCGATTCGATGTCGCTCGCGTGTCGCTGCGACTCCTCCGCGAGCGACTTGATCTCGTCGGCGACGACACCGAAGCCGGCGCCGGCGTCGCCCGCGCGGGCCGCCTCGATCGAGGCGTTCAACGCGAGCAGGTTGGTCTGGTCGGCGATCCCGTTGATCGCGTCGACGAACTCGTCGATCTCCTCGACGCGGTCTTGGAGCGATTCGACGTCGTCGGCCACCTCGTCGACGGCGGCGCCGATGTCGTCCATGGCCGCCGCGGCGTCGTCGGCCGCCGCGCGCCCGTCGTCCGCCAGCGACTCCGCTCGGCCGCTCGTCCGTTCGACCTCGTCGGCGGTCGATGCCACCTCCTCGACCGTCGCCGAGAGGTTCGACACCTCCGAGGAGATCTCCGCCACCCGCTGCGACTGCTCTTCGGAGGCGTCGTCGACCGCGGCGGCGCTGTCGGCGGCGTCCGACGCCGACTCCCGGAGGTCGCCCAGCGGCTCCCGGACCTCGTCTTCCACCTCGGCCATCAGGCGCTCGTTCCGCTCGATCTCCTTCGAGAGCCTCTCGTTGTACGAGTGGATGTACGTGTCCGTGACGACCTGCATGTCGAGGTTGACGATCCGGAGGACGGAGAGGAGGTCCTCGATCGCGTCGTCGACTTCCGCTTCTATCGCCGCCTCGGTCTCGGCGTCGACGGCCCCGCCGTCAGCGTCGTCCGGTGCGCTCGGCGTCACCCCGTCCGCCCCGCCCGACAGCCGGTCCGTGAGCGAGTCGACGAGCCGGTCGCCGATGAGCGGGAGAATGAGGTCGTAGTACACGCCGTACTGGCCGAGGTAGTGTTTCATCGGCATCTCCAGCACGTCGTGGATCTTCCCGATCCGCGCCCGGTCCTCGAAGTACTCCTCACCGTAGTCGCCGCCCGCGAGCGTCACGAGGTACGCCGACTGCGTCCGCTTGAGCTGGTCGATCCCCTTATCCGAGCGGCCGATGACGTCGACGGTCTGCTCGTGACCGGTGAGATTCTCGTAGAAGTCTTCCGCGATCCGATCGGCGTTCTCCGCGAACGCCTCCTCGTACCGGCTCAGCCGGCGTTTGTCGTCCTCGTCGAAGCCGACGAACTCCTTGCGCCACCGGATCTCCTCGGCGTCGAGCCCGATGTCGTCCACCAGCGCCGCGGCGTCCACACCGGCGCTCAGTTCGCCCCGTCCGAAGTCTCCGCTCCCGTACTCGCCGGACTTACTCATACCGTCGCCCGCACGTCGGTGGAATATAACGTTGTGCGTCCGTTTTTCAGGACTGATACGTTTCGAGGGCAACGACCGGACCGCGGAGAGAGGAAGGCGATAATAAACAATCTCGCCCCGGATTCTCGCGGTCTGAGACCGCCTCGGTTCGCCCCGGCAGACGTCGACGTGGCCCCGGACGCGGCGACTCAGCTATCGACGGTCTCCGAGTGCGGCGGCGGCAGGAGAACGTCGGTCCCCGGGTGCTCGCTCCGCCACTCGCCCCAAGTGGTCACCGTCGACGAGACGATCGGCAGCCGGTCGCCCGCCTCGGGACCGCAGATGGCCTCCCCGAGGATCTGGCTCCAGTAGCTCAGCGTCGCCTCGTCGTACATCACGAGGTTGCCACCTCGGGCTAGGTCGGTCTCCCCGCCCGTCCGTCCGGCACCGAACGTCCGGTTGTCCCGTTCGCTCGCGGCCTGCCGGATGGACTCGGGCTGCCAGAGCAGGCCGGAAACCAGGAACGTGGTCGGCTCGCCGTCGAGTCGCCGGTCGGCGACGAGGCCGCTGCGGCAGATCGGACAGTACGTGACGATCACCGGTCGACGCTCACCGCTATCGGTCCGCCCGAACGCGTCGTTGACGATCTCGTGAATGTAGAGGACCGCCAACGGGTACGCCCGCGTTCCGTCGGGGCCCTCCAGCCCGATGACCGTCTGTTCGGCGCTGAGCGTCGTCGCATCGTCGAAGCGATACTCGGGGGCCGGGGTTATCTCGTCCCAGTCGGGACCGAAGGCCGGGTCGGTGATGGCGGCGATACCGGGATCGGCTCTGATCTCCTCCTCGCAGATCGTAGACGGAATGCCGTATTCGGCCATCGCACTCGCGTTTCGGTCGGGGCCATCGTCGGTCGGCGTCTCGGACTGTTCGCTATCGACGGCACCGCCGCACCCGGCGAAGCCACTCATCCCCAGCCCGAGCGCCGAGAGGAGCGAACGGCGGTCCATGGCGGCCTCAGGAACCGCGTGCGCAAAACTCATACGCCGACGTGTTCCGCCGCCGCACCACCGCCGCGCTCAGCCGAGACCGAGCAGCGACAGCCCGCCGTACCGGAAAAAGAAGAGGTAGAGCTGGGCCAGTCCGGCGAGTGCCAGCAACGCCCCGGTGAGCCGTTCGAACCGGTTGCCACTGTCGGCGAGCCGCGTGACGAGCCGGTCGTAGCCGAGCGCGGTCGCTCCCGTGACGGCGACCATCAGGAGGACCATTCCGGTCGCGTAGGCGGCGAAGACGGTGATCGCGCCCACGGGACCGGCACTGAACGCGACGCCGGCGAGGCCGACGAACACGGGCGCGGTACACCCCGCGGCCGCCGCCGCGTAGACGACGCCGAACAGCAGGAAGCCGCTCTTGGACCGACGACGGGCCGGCAGTCGGATATGCACCGCGGAGACGCCGTACCGGCCGGTCGCGACGGCGCCTCCGAGGGCGACCAGTCCGGCGCCCACCACCAGCTCTAGGGCGGCGAGGTTCGACAGCGGTTCCGTCCCGACAACGGCCACGAGGAGGGCCAATGCGGCGTAGACGACGAGCATGCCGCTGCTGGTGAGGGCGGCCACGAGCCCCGCCCGTCGGAGCTGAACCCCCGCCGGTGCGTCGCCCGCCGCGTCGCCGAGGTAGAACGCGATGTAGCCGGGCAACAGCGGGTAGGCACACGGGGCGAAAAACGTCGCCACACCGGCCGAAAACGCGAACCCCAGACGAAGCGGCGCCAACTGACTCATGCGCCGGCGTCGTCAAGGGCGTCGGCGATGGTGTCAGCGGCTGCCAACCCGCTGTGGCGCCAGACCTCCGCGTTCTCGGTATCGAGCGCGATCAACGTCGGGATCCGTGTCACGTCGTATCGCTCGGACACGCGCAGGTCCGGATCCGTCGCGACCGGCCAGGTCCCCTCGTTGTCGCGCCAGAACCGCTCTACGGCCGCCTCGTCCGCCTCGTTCGTTATCGAGAGCATGTGGACCGCGGGATACTCCCGCTCGATGCGACGGAGTTCGGTCATCTGCGGCTCGCAGGGCGCACACCACGTCGCCCAGAAGTCGAGCAATACCACGTCGTCGACCGGGGCGACCCGAACCGAGCCGCCCGGCGAACCCGCGACGGCCAAGGTGTCGAGCGCTGAGGTCTCGTCCGCGGACGTACCGATGCATCCGGCTATCCCCGTCGCGGCAGCAGCGAGTCCCCCGGCGAGGAATCTGCGACGGGACGGCATACCGACCAGCACGATATCGCGCTAATTAGTTTTTCGCCGGTCGTGGCCCGTCGATACACAGCAGTGGCTCTCTCGGCGTCGTTACCACTCCGGTTCGGTCCCGCCGTCCGCTCTCGCGCTCGTGGCCGCGAGCTCCGCGAACTTCGCGTCGACCGGCGCCGGCTTCGACGTCGAGCGAGCGCTCGAACAGTGACCCCGACGCGGTCATCGGATTACACGACGCGGTTTCCGCCGACGAGTCGCGGTCACTCGCGCTCGCCCACCCCCAGCGCCGCGAGGTCGACGTTATCGGCGACGAGGTCGGCGG
>NZ_NHPG01000154.1:0-4235 GCF_002252965.1 Halorubrum sp. Ea1 | reverse complement strand
GAGGAGTGCGGAGGCGACGCAAGCACCGCAGGGAGCGAGTGGGACGAGCGACTGAGGAGCGCAGCGAGCGTCCGCACTCCTCGCGGCTGGGGCTTTGGAGTGGTTCACCGTCGAAGCAGTTATTTAAAAGAGAACGACTGATGCGTCCGAGACGTTTATCCCCGATTCGTATTCAGGCGCTGCCGTCGACGAACTGGTCGGCACCCTCGTAGAACCAGTAGCCGTTCTCGCGCATCACGCGGCCGAGCTCCTGGTGGAACTCGACGAAGTCCGCGAACTCCTCCTTCTCGACGCCCTCGAAGATCTCCGCGACGGAGACGACCGTCTCGTAGTCGATCCGGATCGGGTGGTCCCCGTACTGCTCGACGTACTCCGCGGTCGACAGCGGGAAGTCCTCCTCCTCGTCGATCTTCTTCGCGAGCACGGCGTGGCCGTACTGCCGCCTGCCCTCGCTGCCCTGCTCGCCGTCGGGGTCGTGTGGCCAGTCCATACCCTCCGTTTACCGTGCCGCAGGAAAGTCGTTGCGCTCCGCCGGACGCCCCGTCGACGCGCCGCTGCGTCCCCTCGGCACACCGGCAGCCGACCGCGACGTACATGACGATTAATTGAATTGTACCATAATTTATTAACTATCTATGTAACGGAAAAACATTTAGAATACTCGAAGCTTTCCGTTAGGTTGGATCACATCATGAAAGCTGTTGTTTACCAAGGCCCGTACGACGTGGCCGTAGAAGAGGTAGATGACCCGGAGATCGAACACCCGAACGACGTCGTCGTCGACATCACGACGTCGTGTATCTGCGGCTCCGACCTGCACATGTACGAGGGTCGGACCGCGGCCGAGGAGGGGATCGTGTTCGGCCACGAGAACATGGGGATCGTCTCCGAAGTCGGTGAGGCCGTCTCGACACTGGAGGAGGGAGACCGCGTGGTGATGCCGTTTAACGTCTCCTGCGGGTTCTGCCAGAACTGCGAGGAGGGGTACACCGGCTTCTGTACCAACGTCAACCCCGGCTTCGCCGGCGGGGCCTATGGCTACGTCGCCATGGGGCCGTATCCGGGCGGACAGGCCGAGAAACTCCGCGTCCCGTACGCGGACCACAACGCGCTGAAACTGCCCGAGGGGCGCGAACACGAGGACGCGTTCTCGCTGCTCGCGGACATCTTCCCGACCGGCTGGCACGGCACCGAACTGGCGAACCTCCAGCCCGGGGAGTCGGTAGCGGTCTTCGGCGCCGGGCCGGTCGGGCTGATGGCCGCGTACAGCGCGAAGATCAAGGGCGCGGCCGAAATCTACGTCGTCGACCAGGTCCCGAGCCGACTGGAGCTGGCGGAGGACCACTGCGACGCGACCGCCATCGACTTCTCCGAAGGCGACCCGGTCGACCAGATCATCGAGGAACACGGCGGGATGGTCGACAAGGGCGTCGACGCGGTCGGGTATCAGGCGACCGACCCCGACAACGTCGACACCGAGACGGAGGACTACTCCTACCAGCCGGCCAAGGAGAACCCGGCGGTCGTGATCAACAACCTCATCCGCGTGGTCCGGCCGACGGGCGAGCTCGGCATCCCCGGCCTCTACGTCCCTGAGGACCCGGGCGCGCCCGACGACATGGCCGCGCAGGGGCGGCTCGGTATCGACTTCGGGAAGTTCTTCGAGAAGGGCCTCAAATGCGGCACGGGCCAGTGTAACGTCAAGTCGTACAACCGGTACCTCCGCGACATGATCATCGAGGGACGTGCCGACCCGAGCTGGGTGGTCTCGCACCGCGTCGACCTCGAGGAGGCCCCGGAGATGTACGAGGCGTTCGACGCCCGCGAGGAGGGCGTCACGAAGGTCCTCCTCGAACCCTGAGTCGCCGAGGCGCCGCCTCGCATCCGCTGTTCCGATTTTTCCGCCACCGATATCAGGTCCGGAGCCACGCCTTCGGGTGCTCCGCCCGGAGATGCGACTGGTACCGCGAGACGAGCTCCGGATACCCGTCCGCGACGCAGTGCCAGCCGCAGTGCTCGCAGCGCCGCTCGACCGCCTCGTCGTCGCTCTGAACGTGTCCGCCCCGCCTGTATGTGACCATAGTGGAGTGTCGCCGCGGCCGAGCCACGTCGATAGCTACCGTACGTCACGGACGGGGTTCACTCTGTCGGCGGACCCGAAATGCGCGACCGCCGGCGCTTCTCGGACGCGCAACCGCCCGAGCCCCTGAGACGCGCGACCGCCCGCGCTCCCGACAGTCGCTCTCACCACGGTCGGCGAAACCGGTATGTCGCTCCCTCGCGTTGTCACCCGTATGTGTAAGTACTGTAACTGGGCGTTCCACGACGGGTGGGGCGAGCTGCTGAAGTACGACGACGTCTACCAGTCGGCGGTCGGCACCGAGACCGAGTCCACCCACGGGTTCCACGAGGAGTGGGACGACTTACAGGCCGAACTGGGAATCTGAGCCCGACCGACTCTCGGGACCGATTCAGATCGGGAACGCGCTCGCTCCCTCGACCGCCTCGGGGTCCGACGCCGCCAAGTCGTCGAGTTCTCGCCGGATCCGCGACTCCTCCATCTCGCTGCCGATGAACACGAGCCGCGTGCGGCGGTCGTCGTCCGGTCCCCACTCGCCGATCGGCCCCGCCTGCACCGAGGGGCCGGCCTGACTCACGCCGATGACCTCGTCGGTGCCCGCGACGTTCGCGACGCCCTTCGCCCGCACGATGGCGCCGTCCCAGTCGTCGAGCCAGTCGGCGAACGGCTCCGGGGCGAGGGCGTTCGCGGAGCGGTAGACGAACGAGTCGACCCCGTGGGCCGCGGCGGCGCCCTCGGCGTGGTCGTGATCGTGGCCGTGAGCCTCCTCCTCCCCGCCGTGCCCGTCCGCCTCGCTTTCCGCGAGCGCGCGTTTCCACCCGGGCGACCGCTTGGCCGTCTCGAAGTCGAACCGTCCCGTGCCGAGCACCGCTCCGGGGTCGACCTCGGAGTAGCTCGTCCGGATCCGTTTCGCCCGCGGGCCGATCCGGTCGGCGACCGACTCGATCTCGTCGAGGACCTCGTCCGGGACCATGTCCGTCTTGTTCAACACGAGGACGTCGCAGAACTCGATCCCCTCGACGAGCACGTCCGCGAGGGGTCGGTCCGCGGCCGGCTCCCCGTCGCCCGGCAGGCTCTCGCCGGCGTCGAACTCCTTCCAGAACCCGTAGGTGTCGAGGACGGTGACCATCGTGTCGAGCCGGAAGCGTTCGGTGGGGTCGATCTCGGAGGCATCGGTCCCCTCCGTGAACGCCCGCGCCACCGGGATCGGTTCGGAGATGCCCGACGACTCCACGAGGAGGTAGTCGAACTCCCGCGACTCCGCGAGCGTCGCGGCCTCGCTCAGCAGGTCGTCCTGGAGTCGACAGCAGATACAGCCGTTCGAGAGGTCGACGATCCCCTCCTCGTCGTTCTCGCGGGCGACCAGCTCCGCGTCGACGTTCACCTCGCCCATGTCGTTTAAGATGACGGCGATCCGCCTGTCGCCGGGGTTCGCGAGCAGGTGGTTCACCATCGTCGTCTTCCCGGCGCCGAGGTACCCGCTGAGGACGGTCACGGGGATCCGGTCGTCGTCGCTCATACGTATTATCGTGAGACGTGCTATCAGTATGAAACGATCGATCGGTGGGATCGTCCCGTCACAAAGCTTACCTCGCCCGCCCGGCCGTTCCCCGCCATGCGCCGCAGAGCCCTCCTCGCGACTGCGACGGCCGTCTCGACCGCCCCCCTCGCGGGCTGTCCCGTGCCGCCGTGGGGAGAAGTCCCCGACACCGTCGACGGCGCCGAACTTACGCTGCGCCGCGAACACACCGGGGAGTTCGAATCCGACGAACCGAATCCACACGACGCCGCCGTCCTGATCCGCGCGGTCGACGCCGACCCGCCGCGGCTCACCGTCAGGGGACGGCTGCTCGACGGCTCGCGAGAGTGTTATCGGATCGAGCTGATCGAAGCGACGCTCGACGCCGACCGCCTGCTGGTCCGGTTGACCGCCGAAGACGACCCGGACTGGGACGAGGAAGCGTGTCCGGACGTCGCCGTAGCCCACCCCTACGAGGTCATAATCGAGTTCGCGGAGGCGCCGGTCCCCGAGCGCGTCGAAGTCCGCCACAGCGACGAGACGATACTCGACGAACGGGTGTGATCGACAGAGAAACGGCGGATCGAGCTCACGCTTTTATACATATCCGGCAGCGGCGCGTGCCTGCGAGGCCGC
>NZ_NHPG01000045.1:0-2507 GCF_002252965.1 Halorubrum sp. Ea1 | reverse complement strand
CGGAGCCGGGGCCGGCGAGGGGACGAAGCAGGTCGTCTTCGACCTCTCGTCCGGGTCGTTCGCGGACGAGGGCGGCGCCGGGTCGACCGGGGCGGCCGCCGACGCCTCCGCCCCCGAAGAGGGCCGAAACGGAACGGGCCGGGAGCGGGCGTCGGACGACGCCGGAGGTGACGACGGGTCCGCCGGACGCCCCGAGACCGACGAATCCGCCGAACGCCCCGAGGGCGCCGAGAGCGCGGGGGCGGCGGGGGCCGACCGGCTCGACCCCGAGACCCGCGCCGTGATCGAGGAGCTGAGCGACGTCGACGTCGCGGAGACCGCGCCCGTGGAGCTGCTCGCGCGCGTGCAAGAGTGGCAGGATCGGCTCGACGAGAGCCGCTGACGACCCGCGGACCGGGTGCGTCTGACGTAAGAACTAATGTCCGACCTCGACGTGTAGTGTGTATGGGCATCATGAGCAAGATCCTCGGCGGGGGCGGCAACCGCTCCGTCGACGATTACGTCGAGCTCAACCTCGACGACTTCGCCGAGGCGCACGCCGAGACGGGGATGCAGGTACACATCGCGGAGATCGGTGACCAGGGCGACGTCATCCCGATCAAAGACGCCGTCTACGACGGCGATTTCGTCATCGCCGACATCACTCGTCACTCGACGTCGGACCGCACGATCGAACACATCATCGACGAGCTTCGCCAGGTCGCTCAAGAGGTCGACGGCGACATCGTGCAGAAGGGCGACGACCAGATCGTGGTCACGCCGACGGGCGTCTCGATCTCCCGGAAGAAGCTGTAACCGGGATTCGTCTCGGTCTCTGACTCTCTTCGGATATCTCGCCGCGGGCGCACGGTCCCCGCGATCGGCCGGTGCGTGGCCGAACCGTGTATTATATGCCCGTCTCCCGCCCACGTACGACCGAATGGACGAGCCGGTCCTGCTGACGGGCGCCGGCGGACGGGTGGGGCAGGCCATCCTCCGCGGCATCGGGGACGACTACGAGTGGCGACTCCTCGACAGGGAGCCGCTCCCGGCGGCGAAGGTGCCGGACGGGGTCACCGACGCCGACCGGTACGTCGCGGACATCACCGACGAGCGGGCGGTCCGGGAGGCCATGGAGGGCGTCGCCGCCGTGATCCACCTCGCCGGCGACCCGCGGAAGACGGCGCCGTGGGACTCCGTGCTCCGCAACAACATCGACGGGACGCAGGTCGTGATGCGCGCGGCCGTCGACGAGGGCGTCGACAAGTTCGCGTTCGCCTCCTCGAACCACGCCGTCGGCGGCTACGAGACCGACGACCGGACCCCGGACCTGTACCGCACGGACGACGACTACCGGCTGGACGGCACCGAGCTCCCCCGGCCCGGGAACCTGTACGGCGTCTCGAAGGCGACCGGCGAGGCGCTCGGGCGCCTCTACCACGACGAACACGGGATGAGCGTCGTCTGCGTCCGCATCGGGAACCTCACGAAGGACCACCCGCCGCGGGAGTACGAGCGCGGGCAGGCGATGTGGCTCTCGCACCGCGACTGCGCGCACCTGTTCGACCGGTGTCTGCGGGCCGACTACGGCTATGAGGTCGTCTACGGCATCTCGAACAACGACCGGCGCTACTACTCGATCGAGCGCGCCCGCGAGGCGCTCGGCTACGACCCCGCCGACAACTCCGCGGACTACACCTTCGAGGGCGAGCCGAAGGACGGGGCCTCGGAGTCGGACGGGGGCGACCCCGGCGATGGGATCGGTCCCGACGGCGGGACCGACCCCGCGGTCACCGGGGAGCCGAACTTCCCCTCGGACCCGGACACGCCGACCGACGGCGCCTAACCGAGTTCAAATTTAAAAGAGGTCGTCGACGTCGCGTCGCTTCCGCTCGGCCAGGTCCACGTGATCCGCGAGCCGCGCGGCCACCTGCGGCCGGGCGTCGGGCTCGCGGAGGAACGCGAAGAGGAGCTCCGCGAACCGCGTCCGCCCGGTGCCGCGCTCCTCGCGCGCCAGCGCCGCGGCCGCCTCGAACGTCCCCGGGTCGCCGTGGTCGACCGCCTCGGCGAGCGGGGGCGCCGCGAGCAGCGCGGCCGCGAGGTCCAAGTCCGCGAACCTCGGCACCGCGTCGCCGACCCGGATCGGCGGCGGCTCGCTGCGCTCGACCGTCTCCGGGTCGGTCGCAAGCCGTCGGCACCACTCCCGGACGGTCGCGACGTCGACGCCGCGAGTTCCGCCGCCGTCGCCGCGGGCCGCCTCCGCGTCGAGTCCGTCGAGGTACCGGACCGCGTTGGCGGCGCACCCGGTCGCGCCGGACCAGTTCCGCTCGCTCGCGTGGTGAGTGGCCGCCGCGGCCGCGATCAGCCCGTGGAGCAGGCGCTCGTCGTCGCCCTCGTCGAGCGGGAGCCACGCTGCCTCCCACGGGTCGTGCGCCGCGAGCGTGTGCCCCTCGTTAAATAGGGCGGCGCCGGCGGCGACGGCGGCGGAGACCGACGGCGGGTCGTCGGGGTCGTCTCCGCGGTCGTCT
>NZ_NHPG01000089.1:0-2953 GCF_002252965.1 Halorubrum sp. Ea1 | reverse complement strand
CTCGCTCGGCTCGTCGACCGGTTCGGTCCGGAGCGTCATCCCGCCGACGTCGGCGGCGTCGAAGTAGACGTTCCGCCGCCAGTCGGGGTCGACGTCGGGGTGGTCGGTGCGGTAGTGGGCGCCGCGGGACTCCTCGCGTTCGAGCGCGCCGCGGAGCACCGCCTCGGCGGCGACGAGAGTGAACCCGACGTCGACGGCGAGTTCGAACGACTCGCTCGTGACCGGGCCGACGCGCATGTCGGCGGCCCGTTCGCGGAGGGCTTCGAGTCGGTCGAGCCCCTCGCGGAGCGACGGCTCGTCGCGCAGGATCCCGGCGTGGTTCCACATCATCTCCCGCAGGTCGGCGAGCACCGCGTCCACGTCGTGCTCCCCGTCGCGGGAGGCCAGTGCGCTCAGGTCGCTGAGGTGCGGCTCGACGAGTCCCTCGCGGAGGTCGTCGGGCACCTCGCCCGGCCCGTCGACGCGGTCGGCGACCCGCTCGCCGGCGACGACGCCGTACGCGACGGTCTCGGCCAGCGAGTTTCCGCCGAGTCGGTTCGCGCCGTGGACTCCCGCCATCGTCTCGCCGATGGCGAACAGCCCGTCGATGTCGGTCTCGCCGTCGTCGTCGACGGCGACGCCGCCCATCCCGTAGTGGGAGGTCGGCGCCACCTCGACCGGCTCGGCCGCCATGTCCACGCCGAGGTCGTGGAACCGCTCGTACATCCGCGGGAGTCGCTCTCGGATGAAGTCGGCGTCGCGGTGGGAGATGTCGAGGTAGACGCCGCCGTTCTCGGTGCCGCGTCCCTCGGCGACCTCTCGGGCGATCGCCCGGGCGACGACGTCGCGGGCGTCCAGCTCCATCTGGTCGGGCGAGTACCGCTCCATGAAGCGCTCGCCCTCGGCGTTGAACAGGCGTCCCCCCTCGCCGCGGACGGCCTCGGTCACGAGTCGCCCGCTCCACGGCTCCCACTCGGGGTCGCTCTCGTCGACGGCCATCCCGGTCGGGTGGAACTGCATGAACTCCATGTCCATCAGCGACGCGCCGGCGTCGGACGCCAGCGCCGCCCCGTCGCCGTTGTTCTCGTCGTCCCGGGAGGTGTGTCGGTTGTAGATCGCCGCGTGGCCGCCGGCCGCGAGGACGACGGTGCCCGCGTTGAACAGGACGAACTCGCCGGTGTCCATGTCGAAGCCGACGGCGCCGTACACCGCGTCACCGTCCGAGACGAGCTTCGTGATCATCACGTTCTCGCGGTAGGGGACCGACAGCTCCTGCGCCCGGTCGACGAGCGCGTTCAGCATCGACTCGCCGGTGTGGTCGCCGGCGAACGCCGTCCGGCGGAACGACTGGGCGCCGAAGAACCGCTGGTCGATCTCGCCGTCCTCGGTGCGCGAGTACTCCATCCCCCACTCGTCGAGCTCGCGGAGGCGCTCCGGCATCTGCTCGGTCACGGTCTCGACCTTCGCCGGGTCGTTGACGAAGTGGCCCTCGTTGAGGGTGTCGGCGGCGTGGATCGCCGGCGAGTCCTCGGGGTCCCGGGTGCCGAGCGCGCCGTTAATCCCGCCGCGCGCCCACGTCGTGTGGGCGTCTCCGTGGCCCCGCTTGCCGAGTACCAGGACGTCGTCGACCCCGCGCTCTGCCAGTTCGATAGCGGTCCTCGCCCCCGCCGCGCCGGCGCCGACGACGAGGACGGAGACGTCCACGCGGTCGTACTCGACCGGTTCGTCGGGTTCCGTGGGTCGTCGTTCGTTCACGTCATAGGTAGGGTTTCGAACGGCATAAGACCCTCGCGCGTGTGCGCGCGAGCAAGCGATACGCGCCGCCCGTTCCCCTCCTCCGGCGCCGCCCGGTCCTCTTCTCCGTGACTGAGGTTCGGCGGTCCCCGTCAGTCCCAACCGGGAGTCCCGGGAGCGCCCGCGTCGTCCTCCAGTTCGCGGACCAGTCGGTCGCGGGAATCGGCGTCGAGGGAGGCGCGGTCGCCGTCGGCGCCGGCGCGTTCGGTCCACTCGCGGATCGCGCCGCCGGCCCACGAGTCGGCGTCGCGCGCCCGGGCCCGAGCCTCGGCCATGCGGTCGCGGTCGACCGACAGCGCTCCCGGCCGCGAGCCGACGGCGGCCCCGACGAACTGGGCGCGGTCGTCGGCGGTGAGCGAACCGGTCCGGAGCCGGTCGATCACCCCGTCGAGGTCGTCCGGGTCGGGGTAGCCGAAGACGACCGACCCGAGGGCCTGCGGGCCGAACGCGGGCGCGGGGAGGTCGTCCGGCGGTTCGCCGTCGAGGAGGCGGTCGCCGCCGCCCGCGGCCTCGACGCGCTCGCACTCCGTCTCGGCGCCGAGATCGAGGTTGTGTCCCGGGTACGTCGCGCAGGTCCGGGGGTAGCGGTCGTCGTCGTGGATCCGGCACTGGAGCGTCGTGGGGTCGAGGAAGACGCAGGCGTCGAGCCAGCGCGGCTCGTCGGTGCCGATCGGTGCGACCGGCTTCGGCGGCTTCCGGAGACCGACCACGAAGACTGGCCGGTCCCGGGCGGCGGCCACCTCGACGCCGTCGATCGAGACGCTCGCGTCGCGCTCGGCGGGTTCGAAGAGCCGGGGGACGAGGACGTCGCCGAGGCCGTCGTCGAGGAAGGCGGCGACCTCGTCGCGGGTGAGCGGGACGAGGTCGTACGTGTCGTCGAGCGGGTCGCGGTCGCCAGCGCGGTCGGAGCCGGCCGCGTCGCGATCGAGCGGCCGCCAGTCGACGCAGCAGCCGGCGCAGCCCTCGCAGCGGAGTTCCATCGGAGATCGTCCGTGCCAACGGTTCGCACAGTTAAAAGGGATCGGCGGGTTCGGGCGGGCGTTTATAAACGGACGGCCGTCGGCGCGCGCCCGTGAGCGGCCCTCAGGCCGCGAACCGGCGCCGCGCGAGGTCGCCGGCGCGGAGCGCCGGCTGCCAGAGGGACCGAAGGTCCCTCGCTGGAGTCGGTCGCCCGGAGCGA
>NZ_NHPG01000054.1:347-13661 GCF_002252965.1 Halorubrum sp. Ea1 | reverse complement strand
CCTCGCCCTCGGCGACGACGAGGACGATCCGGTCCTGAGCCGGCGAGTAGAAACCGGAGACGGCGCCGCCGAACACCGAGTCGATCTCGTCGTTCGCGTTCTCCTCCTCGCCGACGACGAACAGCGCCTCCCACACCTGGTCGTTCCAGCGGCGGAACGCCTCGCTGCTGTTGTTCCCGCCGGCCGAGTCGTTCATGAACTCCTCCCGGGAAACCGTCTCGACCGGCACGTCCTCCCGGAACGGTCGCTCGCGGATGTGCTCGACGCGCGCCATCGTCAGGTGCGTCAGCGCCTCCAGCTCGGACTCGTTGAGGCCGTCGCTCTGGTTGAACGACAGCTCCGCCTCGTAGTGGGTTCCGTTCCAGCAGCCGACGACCTCCGTCCCGTCGCCCGCGTCGCACTCGGCGGCGGTCGCGCTTCGGGGGACGTCGCCGGCGGCGACGTCCGTCGGACCGGAAGCGACGCTATCCGCGGTCTGACTGGGAGCGACGCTATCCGCGACCGGGCCAGCGGCGACTCCCCCGACCCCGAGCGAGAGGAGTGCGATCGCGGCGACGACCGAGAGGGTGAGAACCCGTCGCATAGTGGCGATTACAACCGACCCGGTAAGTAGTTTGCCGGTCCGTCGGTCGCTGGCGGCGACGCGACGGCCGGCTTCGCATTTTTCACACCGGGACCCCAATCGCCGCGTATGCCGTACGATCCGACCGAGACCGCGGTGATCGTCGTCGACATGCAGAACGGCTTCTGTCACCCGGACGGGAGCCTTTACGCCGAACCGAGCGAGGCGGCGATCGGGCCGGTGACGGCGCTGGTCGAGCAGGCGCGCGAGGCGGGCGCGAGCGTCGTCTACACCCGCGACGTCCACCCGCCGGAGCAGTTCGACGAGACGCACTACTACGACGAGTTCGACCGCTGGGGCGAACACGTCGTCGAGGGGTCGTGGGACGCCGAGCTCGTCGAGGGGCTCGACGTCCGCACTGACGACCACGTCGTCGAGAAGCACACCTACGACGCCTTTTACCGGACCGAGCTGGAGGGGTACCTCGACGCGCACGGGATCGACGACCTGCTGATCTGCGGAACGCTCGCGAACGTCTGCGTCCTTCACACGGCCGGCAGCGCAGGCCTGCGTGATTACCGTCCCGTCGTCGTCGAGGACGCGCTCGGCTACATCACCGAGGACCACCGCGAGTACGCCGTCGACCACGCGGACTGGCTGTTCGGCGAGACGACGCTGCGCGAGGAGGTTGAGTTCGCGGACGCGTGAGCCGGCGGGGGCTGATAGTGAGCCGCCGAAGCCGCCACCGGGACCCGTTATCAGCGGCGTGAATCGGCGTGTAACCCTTTTGAACCCCGACGGGGACCGTCGAGTATGGAACTCTCTCGACGCGGAATGCTCGCCGGGGTGGGGGCCGCGTGCGCGGTCGGTGCCGTCGGCTTCGCCGGGGCGACGGCGGTGACGGACGGCGAGGGCGGCGACGGCGCGTCCGGCGACGGAGCGATCGACGACGATCCGGTCGGCGGCGGCTCGACCGGAGGCGACGAGAGCGGCGGTCCGGCCGGCGCGGTCGACGTCGATCCGGAGGCCCCGTTCGAGGCGCGGCTCCTCCGGGACGGCGAGGACGACCGGCGGCTGTTCGGCGCCGGCGACCTCGACGAGGTCGAGGGCGTCTTCGACGACGACGGCGAGTACCTCGTGTACGTCGCGCTCGGCGACGACGGGATCGACGCCTTCCAGGAGCGACTGGCCGCGTCCGGCGCGGTCGACGAGCCGGAGCGGTTCGTCGTGTCGATGGCCCTCGACGGGACCGAGGTCCGGCGGGTCGAGTTGGACGAGCCGACGGTGAGCGCGCTCACCGAGGACGGCTGGGGCGGCGTGTTGACGCTCCCGTTCGGCGAGGAGCGCGTCGCGCAGTCGGTGTACGACTCGCTGGCGTCGGCCTGACTGGTCAGGGAGACCGATACTTACAGTGGGTCGGAGCGACCGCGAGAGGCGGCCTCGCGGCGCGGAGGGGATCGGTTATGCCTCCGGCGACCGTACTGAACCGCATGAGCGAGGGCGACGGCGGTGGGAACACGGGCGGCGGGCCGACCGGCGGGTCCGGCGGTCGGCCGTGCCCGATCTGCAAGAGCCCGATGTACCACAGACACTGCAAGTACGTCTGCCCGGCCCACGGGGTCGTGTACGACTGCAGCGACACGTTCTACTGACCGCGAGGCGGCGCCGAGCCCGAGTTTTCGCCGGTGGCGCGCCTCCTTCGCGTCTCCCGAATAAACACGGAATTAACGGATAGCCGACATGAAAACAACAATGGATGTGCGAACTGTTATGTTCTTGGAGGCCGATTTTTCCCTTATGACCGGCGACCCGCTCTTGACCCTCCTCTCCGACCGGCAGGGGTCACCATGGTAGAGCACACACAGGTTGCCCGGAGCAAGCGGATCCAGCGTCGCACGGGCAAGACCTTCCACGTCGCCACCCGGCTGCTTCCGAAGCGGATCCGCCATGCAACGTACGTTCTGTACGGTTTCTTCAGGATCGCCGACGAGGTCGTCGACGCCGAGGACACCGGGCCGCCGGCCGAACAGCGCGCCGAGCTCGACCGGCTCCGGCGGGCCGCTCTCGGCGAGGAGCCGACCGACGACCCCGTGTTGGAGGCGTTCGCCGAGGTGAAAGCGGAACACGGGATCGCCGACGAGGACGTCCGCTCGTTCGTCGACGCGATGGAGAGCGACATCGACACCGACCGCTACGAGACGTACGAGGAGCTGGAGACGTACATGGACGGCTCCGCGGCCGCGGTCGGGCGGATGATGACCGCGATCATGGACCTCGACGAGGAGACCGAGGCGGCGGCGCTTCCGCACGCCACCAAGCTCGGCGAGGCGTTCCAGATGACGAACTTCATCCGCGACGTCCGCGAGGACGTCGTCGAGCGCGGCCGGGTGTACCTCCCCCTAGAGACCCTCCGGCGACACGACGTTAGCGAGGAGCAGATCCTCGAGCTGGAGTTCGACGCCGACGTCGCGGCCGCGGTCCGCGAGGAGCTCGCCCGGACCGAGCGGCTCTACGAGGAGGGGGTCGCGGGGATCAAGTACCTCCCCGAGGACTGTCAGCTGGCGGTGTTGCTCGCGGCGGTGCTGTACGCGGACCACCACCGGCTCATCCGGGACCTGGGGTACGACACGGTGTCGACGACGCCGGAGCTCTCCTTCGCCCGCAAGATCTCGCTGCTCGTCCGGACGCGCTGGAAGTGGCAGTGGAACAAGGACCCGGAAGCGGTGTTCTACGAGATGTGTCGCGGCTTCGACGGCACGCGCGACCATCGCGAGCACGGACCGCACGGCTCGGGCGTCGCGCAGTCGGACTGAACGGGGCCCGGAGGCGCCGAATGAACCGCTCCCGCTTCGTCGGGCTCGCCCTGCTCGCGTTCGGGCTCGTCTTCCTCTCGTTCGTCGTCCGCGGCACGACTCGCCTCGTCGCGCCCTACGAGCTGGCCGTGGCGCTGTCCGCGCCGATCCTCTTCGCCGCGGCGGGGCTGCTGGCGGTCCTCGTCGCGCTCGCGACGCTCGACGTGACCGGGGTCAGACGGTTGGAGTGAGACGGGGAGACGCGCCGACCGCCCTCGCGCCCGGGGTGCGCCGAGTCGGAACGCCCTTTTGACCGCGGCCCGGAGTGAGCGCATGGACGTACGAACCGTCGCCGACCTCTCGCCCGCCGAACGGCGCGCCTTCTTCGAGCGCGACGCCGGCGTCGACGCGGTCCGCGACGACGTGGCGGAGATCGTCGGTAGAGTGCGCGAGGAGGGCGACGTCGCGCTGCGGGAGTTCGCCGAGGAGTTCGACGGCGTCACCGTCGGCAACATCGACGTCACCGACGACGCCCAGCGCGCGCACGCCGAGCTCGACGACGCGAACGATCCGGTCCTCGACGCGGTCCGAGAAGCCGCCGCCAACGTCCGCGAGTTCCACGAGCGGCAGCGCCCCGAGGACTGGCGCGACGAGTTCGGCGGCCGAGAGCTGGGCCGCCGGTTCCGGCCGATCGACCGCGCGGGGGTGTACGTGCCCGGCGGCGCGGCCGCGTACCCCTCCAGCGCGCTGATGGGGGTCATCCCGGCGACGGTCGCGGGCGTCGACCACGTCGCGGTCGCGACCCCGCCGGCCGAGGACCTGAATCCGGTCACCCTCGCGGCGGTCCACGAGGCCGGCGCCGACGCGGTGTACCAGGTCGGCGGCGCGCAGGCGATCGCCGCGCTCGCGTACGGGACGGAGACGGTGACGAGCGCGCAGAAGGTGGTCGGCCCGGGCAACAAGTGGGTCACCGCCGCGAAGGCGGTCGTGCAGGGCGACGTCGAGATCGACTTCCTCGCGGGGCCGAGCGAGGTGCTCGTGCTCGCGGACGAGACGGCAGACCCCGAACTCGTCGCGGCCGACCTCGTCGCGCAGGCCGAGCACGACCCGAATGCCTCCGTGGTCGCCGTCACCGCCGACGCCGACCTCGCCGCCGCCGTCGCCGAGGCGGTCGACGAGCAGGCCGCGGACCGCGAGCGTGAAGAGACGATCCGGGCCGCCCTCGACAACGACGCCTCCGGCGTCCTCTGCGCCCGGTCGATGCCCGAGGCCGTGCTGTTCGCCGAGGAGTACGCGGCCGAGCACCTCTCGATCGTCGCCGACGACGACGAGGCCCTCTTAGATCGGATCACGAACGCCGGCTCCGTCTTCCTCGGGGCGTACTCGCCCGTCGCCGCCGGCGACTACGCGGCCGGGACGAACCACGTGCTGCCGACGAACGGCGGCGCGAAGCGCTACGGCGGGCTCTCCGTCGACACCTTCCTCCGGTCGTCGACGGTCCAGCGGCTCGACCGCGACGCGCTCGCCGACCTCTCGGAGACGGTCACGACGCTCGCGGAGGCCGAGGGGTTGGAGGCGCACGCGGAGAGCGTCCGGAAGCGGTTCGAGTAGGCGAAGAGATATGTACCGCTCCCGACCGGTACGGATTACTATCTAGTAACACGCACCGGTCCGTATCTCTCGAAACCACCCCATACAATTCATAGCAGCCTTCATACGCCGAATACGCGATCGTGAGAGCGTAATGGTGGAAGACACCGGCGGACGGACGGAGACGAGTTCGAGACGGCGATTTATTCTGGCCGGCGGGGCCGTCGGAATTGCCGGGCTGGCGGGCTGTTCCGGCGGGAGCGGCGACGGCGAGGCCGGGGCGGGCCTCGATTCGGGCGACGAGGACGGCGGTGACGGCGGTGATGGCGGCGACGGCGGATCGGGCGACCCGATGCTCGCGGACGCCTCGGAGTTCGATCCCGCAGAGCCCGGCTGGGAGGAGAACAACTACCTGATGACGGCGGTCTCGGAGAACGACTACTTCCAGGGGAGCCAGACGGACCTGGAGAACATGCGGAACCAAGACGTCGAGGAGATAGCTCACGGCAGCCCGCCACGGGAGCTGCCCGACGACGAGAGCGAGTGGGTCGACCCCGACCCGCTCATCTTCGTGGACAAGCCCGGCGAGTCCGGCCAGTCGCAGTATCAGGATACCATCCAGCCGCTGCTGGACCGGCTCGAGGAGACGACGGGCCGGACGGTCGAGTGGCAGCCCGTCGACTCCAACGCGGCGACGGTCGAGTCGTTCCGGGCGGGGCGCGGACACCTGGGCGATATCTCGACCGGAACGTCCGCCTTCGGGGTCAACCTCGGCGGCGTCGTTCCGTTCGCGGTCCCGATAAGTCCCTCCGGACAGTTCGGCTACCGGCTGCTGGCGGTCACCCGCGACGACGAGCACGACATCCAGTCCGTCAACGACTTCGCGCGCGACGACGTCAAAATCGCACACTCCGAGCCGGCGTCGAATTCCGGTAATCAGGCGCCGTCGGCGCTGTTCGACCAGTTCTTCGACGTGACGGCCGGAGAGGACTACGAAGTCAACTTCTCGGGCGGCCACGACCAGACCGCCCGCGGCATCGCGGCGAGCGACTACGACGCCGGGCCGATCTGTAGCACCTGCGTCGATGACCTCATCGGGTCGACGGAGGACATCGACTACGACGATTTCAAACTGGTCTGGGCGAGCAACCCGTTCCCGCCGGGGCCGATGGTCCACCGCTACGACCTCCACCCGGATATCGTCGAAGGGATCAAGGAAGCGACCATCGGGACCGACTGGACGGACACCGAGTACGCCGAAAACACCGGTGAGGCCGAGTACGTTGAAATCGACTACAAGAACGTCTTCAACGACATCCTGATCATCCAACGATACAACGGCGTCGAGTACGAGAGCGGGAACCTCTGAACCATGCTCGAAACGGAGAAGCTTGGAAAGACGTATCCAACCGGTGACGAAGCGCTCAGCGACGTCTCCGTGCGGATCGACGGCCGCGAGGTCGTCGCGATGATCGGCCCGAGCGGGGCCGGCAAGAGCACGTTCGTCCGGTGTATCAACCGGCTGGTCGAGCCGACGGCAGGGAGCGTCCGCCTCGATGACACGGAGCTGACCGCGCTGGACGACGACGAGCTGCGGGACGCGCGCCGGAACATCGGGATGGTGTTCCAGGAGTACAACCTCGTCGAGCGGCTCACGGTGATGGAGAACGTGCTCTCCGGGCGGCTCGGCTACCTCTCGAACTGGGCCGCGCTCCGACGGAACTTCCCGCCGGAGGACGTCAAGCGGGCCTACGAGCTGCTGGAACTCGTCGGGCTCGACGGCATGGAGGACAAACGGGTCGACGAGCTCTCCGGCGGGCAGCGCCAGCGCGTCGGCATCGCGAGGGCGGTCGTCCAAGAGCCGAAGATCCTGCTGGCCGACGAGCCGACCTCGAGCCTCGACCCCGAGACCTCCCGCAACGTGATGGAGCTGCTCACCGACATCGCCGAGGATCGCGACGTGCCCGTGCTGATCAACATCCACGAGGTCGACCTCGCGGAGGCGTACGCGGACCGAATCCTCGGACTCCACGCCGGCGAGCTCGTCTTCGACGGGCCGGCGAGCGACCTCACCGACGAGTCGAAGGGTGTCATCTACCGCGGCGAGGAGCCGCCGGAGTCGGCCGCGACGGACCCGGACTGGCTGTCGGGTCCGGACGACGAGTCGAGCGCGCGGAACGGGCAGGACGCCGGTTCCGACCGCCTGCCCGCGGAGGACTGACCCGTGGCGACCGAGTCGTCCTCGCCGGCGGGGTCAACGGGCGCGGCCGACCGGCGGACGTGGCGGCGCCCGACCGCGTTCCGGAACCGGTACACGAAGTGGGCGGTGTACGGGGCCGTCCTCGCGCTCGTCGTCTGGTCGGTGGCGAGCCTACAGATCACCCTCGGGCGGTTCCTCTCGGGACTCGGCTACGGCTACGAGCTGATCGACTCGATGCTGCCGCCCGAGACCGGCAGCGAATACACGCTCAGGCTGTTCGACCGCATGATCGAGACGATCGCGATGGCGATGGTCGCCACCGTCGCCGGGATCGCGATCAGCCTGCCCGTCGCGTTCGGAGCGGCGGAGAACCTCGCGCCGCGGCCGGTGTACTACCTGAGCCGCGGGGTCATCAGCGCTACGCGCGCCATCGACGGACTGATCGTCGCGATCATCGCCGTCATCGCGCTCGGGTTCGGCCCGCTCGCGGGGATCGTCGCGATCAGCTTCAAGACGATCGGCTTCTTCTCGAAGCTGTTCGCCGAGGACTTGGAGGACATCGACATGGGCGGTGTCGAGGCAGTCCGGGCGACCGGCGCGACCCGTTTTCAGAGCGTGGTCTACGGGGTCGTCCCACAGGTCGTTCCGCGGTTCGCCGGGCTCGCCGTGTACCGGTGGGACATCAACATCCGGTCGTCGACGATCGTCGGGATCGTCGGCGCCGGCGGGATCGGCGTCCTCCTCCAGCGAGCCTACCAACGGTACGAGTACGACTACGTGGCGGCGATCCTCGTCGCGATCATCGCCGTGGTCCTCGTCGCGGAGTTCGTGAGCGCCGTCGTCAGGCGGAGGGTCCAGTGATGGCTGGCGCCACGCGCGAGTGGAGCCGGTTCGACGCGCGAGAGCGGCTCTTCCGGATCGGGTCCGTCGTGGTCGCCGTCGCCGTCGTGGTCGCCTCGTGGGAGTGGCTCGACATGAGCCTCCAGTACGTGACCACCGCGCCGGCGCAGGTCGGCGACCTCCTCGGGCGGATGGTCCCGCCGGACTGGGGGTACCTGCCGAACGCGGTCGGGCCGTTGGCCGAGACGATACAGATCGCCGTCGTCGGGACGATCGCGGCGGTGATGATGGCGGCCCCGGTCGCGTACATCTCCGCCGAGAACACGACGCCGAACCGGGCGACGTACGCGCTCGGAAAGCTCATCGTCACCGTCTCGCGGTCGGTCCACACGATCGTCTGGGCACTGCTGTTCGTCGTGATGCTCGGGCCGGGCGCGCTCGCGGGGACCGTCGCGACCGCGGTCCGGTCGATCGGGTTCCTCGCGAAGCTCCTCGGCGAGGAGATCGAGGAGATAGACTTCGGGCAGGTGGAGGGGGTCCGGGCGACCGGCGCGAGCCCTGCGCAGCTGTTGATCTACGGGATCGTCCCGCAGATCAAGCCGGCCTTAGTCGGACTCAGCGTGTACCGCTGGGACATCAACGTGCGGGCGGCGACGATCCTCGGGTTCGTCGGGGCCGGCGGGATCGGCGTCCAGCTGTTCGAGGCGATCGACTCGTTCGCGTGGCGGACGGTGTCGGCGCTGCTGATCGCCATCCTCGGCGTCGTGCTGGTGAGCGAGGGAGTGTCGGCGTACGCCCGCCGGAAGGTGCGCTGAACCCCGCCTATCGACGGGAGACCCAGCCTCGGCCCTCCGAGACGGACCGATAACCGAGTGCGAACGGCTCGCGCCGCGAACGACCCGCGGACCGACGACGACACACGGAACACATGACAACGCATCACGACACCGACGGACGGAACGACGAGGTCGTCCTCTTCGACATGGACGGCGTGATCCTCGACGGTTGGGGGACCGACGAGGTGGTTCACAGCCGCGCCCTCGGCGACGTCCTCGAGGAACGGGACATGCGGGTGACCGGCGACCGCCGCCGCCCGCTCGAAACGCGCGACTACGACGACGAATTTCGCGTCGCCTGCGAGGAGCTCGGCGTCGATCCGGCGACGCTGTTCCGGGCCCGCGAGGAGCGCAGCGCGAAGCGCTCCGTCGCGCGGCTCGCGGCCGGCACGAGGCGGCTCTGTCCCGACGTCGACGCGATCGATGAACTCGCGCGGCACGTCCCAATCGGGCTCGTGAGCAACAACTACCACCCGACCGTCGAGTTCGTCGTCGACCACTTCCGGCTCGACGGGTTCTCGTTCGTCCGCGGCCGCGACCTCGGCCCGGAGGGGTTCCGCCGGCGGAAGCCGGAGCCGTACTACCTGAACGAGGCCCTCGACGCGCTCGGTGCCGAGGGAGGGCTCTACGTCGGGGACCGCGCCACCGACGTGATCGCCGCCGAGCGAGCCGGGCTCGACGGCGTGTTCCTCAGGCGCGAGCACAACGCCGCGCTCGACCTCGACGTCGAACCGGCCTCGGAGATCGAAAGCCTCCGGGAACTCGTCGACCTCGTCGAGGCGACTCGGCCGGCCGCAGAGACGGAACGCCCGAGTTCGGGCGTCGAGAGCGTCCGGAAGCGGTTCGAGTAGGAGACCGACCCCGCAGAAACGGTTATCTCGCGCACTCGCCTCCGGACGGTATGATCCCGTCGCCGCTGACGTTGTTCGAGGGGCTCACGGCGGTCGAGGCGACGGTCGCGGTCCTCGTGGTCTCGATCGTCGCCGCCGTGGGAATGGAGTTCGCCGTCCTGCGGGTCGCCCGCCGGTACGTCGCGGCCACCGACTCCGGGTACGACGACATCGTCATCTCCTCGCTGCGCGCGCCGCTCGTCGTCACCGCCGCGCTCGTCGGGGTGTACCTCCTCACGCAGGTGCCGTCGGTCCGGACCTCGGTGCTCGTGAGCCCCCGGCTGCTCGATAGCGTCTTCGGTCGGCCGTCGCTGTCGGTGATCGTCCTCGTGTGGGCGCACGCGGCGAACACCGTCGTGAACCGGCTCGTCGCCGCCGTCAACGAGGAGGGCGGTCGGTTCGACTTCGCGCCCGTGTTCTCGAACGTCTGGACGCTCGCGGTGCTCGTCGGGAGCGCCGGCACGCTGCTGTGGCTGTGGGGCATCGAGATCACGCCCCTGCTCGGCGCCGCGGGAGTCGCCGGCATCGCGGTCGGCTTCGCCGCGAAGGACACGGTCGCGAACTTCTTCGGCGGGATCGCGCTCTACTTCGACGACACCTACAAGATCGGCGACTACATCGTCCTCGATGACGGCACCGCCGGGACCGTGATCAAAGTCGGCGTGCGCTCGACGACGCTGCTCACCCGCGACGAGGTGCTGGTGACGGTGCCGAACGCGGCGCTCAACGCCGCGAAGGTGACGAACGAGTCCGCGCCGCAGCGCCGGCGCCGCGTTCGGGTCCCGATCGGCGTCGCCTACGGGACCGACGTCGACGCGTTCGAGGCGCTCGCGCTCGAGGTCGTGCAGGCGGAGCCGCTGGTCCTCGACTCGCCGAAGCCGCGGGCCCGGCTGCGCTCGTTCGGCGACTCGGCGCTGCAGTACGAGATCCTCTGTTGGGTCAACGGGCCGACGCGGCGCCGACGCGCACAGCACGAGCTCAATCGCGCGCTGTACAAGGCGCTGGCCGCGGCCGACATCGAGATCCCGTACCCGAAACGCGACGTGACGGTCACGCGGACCGGCGACCCGATCCCCGAGAGCGCGGGCGCCGAGCGGTCGGGTCCCCCGTCCGCCGCCGCGGCGGAACCCGCCGAGCGCCGAGCGGGCGACGGCGACTGAAGCCGGCGGCGACTGAAGCCGGCGACGATTGAGGGCGACGGCGACTACGTGCAGCGAGGGACCCCGACGGCGGGGCGGGCGACCGTCAGGTCGACGCCCCGGCGTCGCCGTCCGGGGAGGCCTCGGGATACCACGCCGGCGGGACCGCGGCGGTGTCGCCGAGACGGTCGTACCGGAACGCGACCCGGACGCGCTCGCCGGTGGGCTCGTGGACGTACGTCGCCGACAGCTCGAGGACGAGGCCGTCGGCGCTGACGAACGCGACCGCCCGGAAGTCGCTGACTTCCTCGCCGAGCGCGCGGGGCTCGCCGCGCACCTCGACCCGGTACAGCGGGATCTCCGTGGCCGCCGGGCGGACCGTCGACTCGCTCCCGTTCAGGAACCGCCGGATCGGCTCCGCGGCGACCTCGCCGGCGAGCGCCGTCGCGTTCGGCGCCGCCGCGGGCGGGACGCGACGGGTCTCTACGCCCCCAGACCCCGCGGCCCGCTCGTAGACGGCGTCGCCGTCGGCGAACACCTCGACGACCCCGTCGCGGCTCGCGTTCGGGACCGGCGCGTTCGGGACCGACGCGTTCGCCGAGGCGGCGATCCGGTACCGGCGCTCGGAGGCGACCGCCAGTTCGACGCCGCCGTCGCCGGCGATCCCCACGCGGCCCCCGGTCGACGCGTCGAGGTCCGTCGCGTTCGCGGGCCCGGACGCGACGAGGAGGACGGACGCCGACGAGAGGGTCGACGCGGCGGCGACGTGGGCGTCGGCGAGCGCGTCCGCGTCGTAGACGCCGGTGAGGAAGACGCCGGGCGGCGTCCGCGCCGTCGACCCCACCGTGCCCGTGAGCGCGTCCTCGTAGAGCCCGAGGGACGCCGCGTCGTCGAGCGTCGCCGCGCCGCGCTCCGCGGACTCGGCCGTCCCGATCGCGCTCGCGGCGGCCGCGTACTCCCCGCCTGCCGGCGGCGACGGGGGAGCCGGCTCCCCCACGCCGGGACCGAGCCCGGTGACCCCGCCGAACGCCGAGGGCCCGCCCGCGGCGAGGACCGCGGCGGCCGCCACCAGGGCGGCGACGGCGACGACGGCGAGCGCGGTCCGCCTCTCGTCCGAGACCGACCGCCGGAGTCGCGACGCGCGGCGTCGGACGCCGCCGGGACCCGCGGCGGCGGCCGCGCCGGCGGCCGCGAGGTCGACGCCGAAGCGCCGGCGGAACAGCCGGTCCGCCGCGTCGCGGTCGATCCCGTAGCACAGCCGCTCGCGGAGGTCGGCCGGCGAGACGTACGCCGCCCCGACCGCGTCGGCTCGGCGCCGGGGGGACGCGGCGAGGAGGCGCCGCGCTCCGTCCCCGACGACCGCGTCGGCGTCGTCCGGAACGGGCGTCCCGACCGCGATCCGTCGAACGCGGCCGTCGCGACGGGCGACGACGACGCTCGACTCGGCCGCCTCGCGGGTCGTCTCCCAGCCCCGCGCCGCCCACAGCGCGGCGACGAACTCGCGGCGCTCTGCCGGCGAGAGGGCTCGCCATCGGCGGGCGAACGCCGCCTCCGACGGGATGCTCATGGGAGGGATGACGGATGCTACCTATACAAACGTACCGCGGACCGGGACCGGTCGAGAGCGGGTCTCCCGCGCCGACCGAGACCGCTACTCCCGCGGGAAGGTGAAGAGTCGGACCCCGCAGTCCGGGCAGGCGAGCGTTTCGGCGGGCTCCTCGTCGGGGCCGGTGTAGCCGCCGCAACAGGGGAGGTCGACCCCGCGTTTCAGGTCGCCCTCGCAGTCGGGACAGGCGTCGAGGAACATCCGGTTCGTCCGCGCCGCCGCGAGCCGGAACGACTCATCCGAGAGGAAGGGCTCGGCGGCGCGGTAGCCCGCGATCTCGGCGATGGCCACCGGCCGGCGGAGCCACGTCTCGTCGACCGTGTTCGCGCCGGCGGCGGAGAGCGCGACCCACTCGTCGCCGTCGGCGTCGCCGTCGCCGCGGACGACTCGGGACTCGGTCGCCGGGGATATCTCCCGGGCGACGTCGGCGATCGCCTCCGTCTCGCGGATGCGGAGCCGCGCCATCTCGGCGTTCCAGCGGTCGCGGTACTCGTCGGTCGGCGCGACGGCGTCGCCGTCGACTTCGAGGACGCCCTCGGCGAGGAGCCGGTCGAGGAGCGCCTCGCCGTCGACGTCGTCCGGGTCGAGCGAGCCGCTCCCGGCCGCCGGCGCGCGGCCGCCGTCGGTGGCGGCGTCCGCGCCGTGGAACAGCGCCTCGCTGCCGGGGATCGGGGCGACGAGCAGCGGCGCGAAGCGCGGCGTCCCCGGGACGACGTACCCGCGGAGCCAGACGAGCGCGAGACCGGCGGCCGAGACGACGGCGGCGGCCGGGAGGCTCGCGATCGACACCGCCGCGGCGGCGACGGCGACGACGGCGACGTTGACCGCCGTACACGGCCAACAGCGGTTTTCGCCGGTG
>NZ_NHPG01000054.1:0-295 GCF_002252965.1 Halorubrum sp. Ea1 | reverse complement strand
GCGGTCACCCGGCCGCCCGTCGCGGTGGCGGTCGGGCGAGCGGCGATCGAACCCGCGGGGATCGCGGCCGCTCGGTCGAGATCTGTCGATTCGAACGATTTTACCGCGTAACGGCGGTTTCCGTCCCGATTTCCCTGACGCTGATATTGTTAACATCTCCTGTTGTAAATACCCCTACTTATATTAATGATTATTCCTTATGACCAAATGATGTCAGAAGGTAGCACTCCGAACGGCGTCTCGCGACGGCAGTATCTCGCAGCCACGGGGGCGGTGGGGGCGGCCGGCCTCGCGG
>NZ_NHPG01000011.1:3455-11203 GCF_002252965.1 Halorubrum sp. Ea1 | reverse complement strand
AGACAGGGTCGTCGTACAGCTGGGAGCTCGGCGCCGCGAAGCCGACGACGTCGTCGTACTGAACGGCGGTGTCGGCGATAAAGGCCGGCGTGACCGTCTCCGGAGAGGGGTTCAACACGGCTTCGAACACCTCTCCGGGGCGTCGCTCGGCGGCGAGCAGCCTCTCGACCAGGTCGTCCCCCCGTTCGTTGACGGAGACGGAGGGGTGGACCCACGACGACCGGTCGTCGCCCGCCGCGCTCGCGAGGGGGTCAGTAGAGCGGTTCAGGTACTCGTACACCAGCGTCGGCAGCTCGGATCCGTCGGCGCTCACCGATCCTCACCCCCGGTCGACACTGCCCGTGTGAGGGGCGCCACAGGAGTTCGCACCGCGCCGTTTCGAGCGGGGTTCATACCTGCTATTGTCGTAGTATCGCCGATAGTTCTACGTCCGAAGATATGTGGCAGGCCGGTGTGATACCGAATATGTCCGTGTGAGTTGCCGCGGTCGGCTGGCGGCCGTCACTCGAAGAAGCCGCGCATGATCTTCGACTCCGCGGCGCGGAGGTGCTGGTGGAGCGTCGACGAGGACACGTCGAATCGGTCAGCGAGGTCGGTGCCGCTGATGCGGCGCGGATCGTCGTAGTACCCCTCTCGGAGCGCCGTCTCCGCGATCTCTCGCTGGCGGGTGGTCAGGTCCGGCTCCCCGGTCGACCCGTCGGGGCCCCCGGACGGCTCGGAGACGTGCCGCTTCGAGACGAGCCGACACGAGTCGGAGACGGGAACCAGCGCCGCCCGGACCCGCCCGATCACCGTCGGATCCGTCGTCCGAAACGCCAAGACGTCGGCGTCCGGGCGGGAACGGACGCCGCGCAGCCGCGTGTCCGTCCCGGCGAGCACGTCGCGGACGGCGGCCAGCGAGCGGTCCGGCGTGTCCCGCATCCGCACGGCGACCTCGTGGGTGTCGCGGTCGACGGAGTCGACGCCGTCGAGTTCGATGCCCGGCGTCGCCGCGACGTAGTCGCGGAACGCCGTTTCGGTGTAGCCGTCGACGCGGCCGGTCAGGTGAAAGCTCTCGCCGCCGGTCATCGCGACGTGCTCGACGGCGATCGAGCCGTCCGCCGGGAGGCCGGGGAAGAGCGGCGACGGCCGCCGGCACTCCAGGGCGAAGGCGATAGGCGCGTTCGACGCGGTGGCGGACTCGAGCGTCGACAGGCGCATCCCGGCGGCGTCCGCGACCGCGCCGAGCGCCCGCCGCTCCGGCTCGGCGAAGCACTCGGCGTCCGTGCTGATGAACTCGGCGACGGCGTGGACGGTCCCGTAGTGGCTCACCGGAACCGCGAACGACTCCCGGTAGCCGAAGTGGAGCAGCCGGTTGATCCACTCGCCGTGACCGGCCGCGGTCGCCTGCCCGTCCACGGCGTGCTGCCGCTCGTCGCGCGTGGCGGCGACGACCGCGGGGAACGACTGCTCGTCGGTCTCGTACAGCTTCGCGGGTCCGCCCGGCTCGGTCACCTCGACCGGGTCGACCCGCTTTGCGGCCGGGTCGTACGTGCCGACGAACGCGTACTCCGCCACCCGACCGCCGACGTCGACGATCGCTTCGCGCACCGCAGCCGGCGTCTCCGCCGTCGCGATGGTCTCGACGGCGTCGACGACGCCCTCCCGCAGGTCCCTGTGCCGGTTCGCCTGTCGCCGGGTGCTGGCGACGTCGTTCGAGAGGCCCGCTATCGACGTCTCCTGGCGGAGCTGGGTGAGCGCGGCCGAGACCTGCTGGCTCACCGCCCGGATGAACGACTCCAGCGACTCGTTCCGCTCGTCGACGACCACGCTCAGCAGGCTCGTGTCACCGAGCTGCGTGGCGAGCGCCTGCTTCCCGGCCGCGTCGGCCGAGTCGACGACGGCGTCGGCCGGGAGCCAGCACGTCTCGGGCTCGCTGAACGCTCGCCAGAGGTCCGTCTCGCCCGGCTCGATGCGTCGGCGACTGGGCGGGGCGGCCTCGTCGCCCGCGGTCGCCAGCCGCACCAGCTCCCCCTCCGAGGTGTCGCGGTCGTATATCGCTAGCTCGTCCGCCGTCACCACGTCGGCGACCGCCTCGACGCAGGCGTCGAACGCGTCCTGCGGGTCCGTCGCCTGGAACACGCGGTTGCTCACGGCGTAGAGGTTCGTCAGCCGGCGCTGACGGTCGAGCTCGTCGCGCGCGTCGGTGAGGTCGGTGATGTCGTTGGCGACGCCGAGCACCGCGTCTCCCTCGCCGTCGACCGGAGAGAACGGGAT
Organism: Halorubrum sp. Ea1; assembly: GCF_002252965.1. Classification (NCBI taxonomy): domain Archaea; kingdom Methanobacteriati; phylum Methanobacteriota; class Halobacteria; order Halobacteriales; family Haloferacaceae; genus Halorubrum; species Halorubrum sp. Ea1. The sequence goes on along the minus strand of NZ_NHPG01000011.1, from coordinate 8,947 downwards.
CTTCCACGTCTCCAACACGCGTTCGTTGCCCGCGGCGTCGGTCAGGGCCTCCTCGGTGCGATGGAGCGGCTCGCCGGTCTCGATCACCCGCCTGTCGTCGTCGGCGAACGCGTCCGCCTCGTCCGGGTCGGTCGCGTAGTCGGCGTCGGTCGATCCGATCAGGTCCGAGACCGTGGTGCCGTACGCCTCGGCGACCGCCTCGTTCGCGAGTAGGAACTCGCCGTCGGTGTTCTTCGCGAATATCAGCTGCGGGACCGTGTTGATGACGCGTTCGAGCTGGTTGCGCTCGGCCTCGATGCGGTCGCGTGCGGCGCGCAGCTGTCGGCGCTGCGCGACGAGTTCGATCGCCGTCCGGAGGTACTGCGTGACGATCAGGATGAGCTCGCGCTCGTCCTCGTCGAGGGCGTCCGACTCCCGCGCCCCGACGATGAACACGCCGTCGTCGCCGACGGGGACGATGAACTCCGTGCTGATCGGCGTCGCCGAGTTATGGACCCCGCGCTCCGCGGCGACGTCCGGATAGTACGCCGGCGTCCCGGCGTCGAACGCGTCCCACGCGAGCGACTCGTCCGGGCGGAATCGCGGCACGTCGTCGACGATCGACGCCCCCTCGTCGGAGACGGACACCGGGACGAGGGCGTCGTCGGGGGCGCTCGGCCCGGCGGAGTCCGTCTCGGCGGCGCCGTCCGCCCAGTAGCCGGAGAACGGTCGGTCGATGATCTCCGCGATCCCCTCGATCGCGGTGTCGATCACGTCCTCGTACTCGTCCGCGGTCATCAGCGTCTCGGCGAGCGACCGCGTCTCACCGAGGCGGCGGAGCCGGCGCTCCTGCTCGGTGAGGTCGAGGTTGACACAGGTGATCCCGCCGTCGGGGAGCTGCGCGAGCGACACGCGTTGCGTGATCGGCGTGCCGTCCCGCTTGACGCCGACCAGCTCCCCGTCCCACGATCCCGTCTCCGCGACGACCGGGAGGACCTCGCGTTCGATCCGCTCGATGACATCGTCCGCGTAGATCTGTCGCCACGTCCCGCCGAGCAGCTCGTCGGCGTCGTCGTAGCCGAACATCGTGACGTGGGCGTCGTTGAGGTACGTGTACGTGCCGTCCGCGTCCAGCAGCGCGATGCCGGATGTCGTGAGGTCCATCGCGGTCGCCTGCCGTTCGACCCGGGTGAGGTGCGCCACCCGCTCGCTCGCGTCCGTGAAGATGCCGAGCACGTACTCCGTGCCGGCGTGCGTGAACGGCGTCGACCGCACGTCGACGGGCACCGTCGACCCGTCCGCACGCAGGATCGTGACCGGCTCCGCCGCCTCGCCGGAAGCGCGTTCCCGTCCCGCGTCTCGGACCGCCTGAAACCCCTCGCGCACGTTCTGCTCGGCCTCCGGCGGGTGAAGCTCGGTCTGGTGCATGCCGACGAGCGACGAGCGGTCGCGACCGAACAGCTCGGTCGCAGCCTCGTTGACCGCGACGACCGTGCCGCTGTCGGCCTCCGCCGCGAGGATCGGAGAGGGAGCTTTTATCGCCAGCCGCGCCAGGAACGGGTCGGCCCCAGAGTCGGCCGAGATGCGATCCAAACTCATCTTGTTACGTAAATCAGTATTCCGAACTGACCTGAGTGTATCGGCTCGGGAGCGCTCCCGAGCGCTCGGGAGCGATCACGTGACGTGGGGACGGATCGCACGAAAACCGTTAAGCCCGGCTGTCGCCTATGAGCGTGTATGAGCGCTGACCGGTCCGCGTTACGGCGGGCCATCGAGCGCGGCGAGCGCGACGGCGGCGCGATCGAGTTCAAAGAGCGGCTGACACGCGAGGTCCACTTGGCGGAGGGACGCATGGAGTCGCTCGTGGCCCAGCTCCGCCACCGAGTGCTCTCGGGCGACGGCGAGGCGACGTACGTCCTCGGCGTCACCGACGACGGCGGGCTGGCCGGGATCGCGCCCGAGACCTTCTCCGAGACGATGGACGTCCTCTCGCTGTTGGCCGACGAGGCGGACGCCCACATCGCCGACGTGGAGACGTGGAGCGCCGGCTCGGCCGGCAACGGCGGTTCGGAGGGACTCGTCGGTCTCGCGACCCTCCGCGACGGCGGGATGTTCGAGACGGACGACGACCACCTCGTGGTCGGCACGGCCGGCCACGTCGACCACGGGAAGTCGACGCTCGTCGGCACCCTCGTGACCGGGCGGGCCGACGACGGCCAGGGCGGGACGCGCGGCTTCCTCGACGTCCAGCCCCACGAGGTCGAGCGGGGGCTCTCCGCCGACCTGTCGTACGCCGTCTACGGCTTCGAGGAGGCGGGCGGCGAGCCGGTCCGGATGGATAACCCGCACCGCAAGTCCGACCGCGCGCGGATCGTCGAGGAGGCCGACCGACTCGTCTCCTTCGTCGACACGGTCGGCCACGAGCCGTGGCTGCGGACGACGATCCGCGGGCTCGTCGGCCAGAAGCTCGACTACGGGCTCCTCGTCGTCGCCGCCGACGACGGGCCGACGAAGACGACCCGCGAGCACCTCGGCATCCTGCTGGCGACCGAGCTGCCGACGATCGTCGCGATCACGAAGGCGGACGCCGTGAGCGACGACCTGGTCGCCGAGGTCGAGCGCGAGGCCGAGTCGATGCTACGGGACGCCGGGCAGACCCCCCTCCTCGTGGACCGCCACGGGATCGACGCGGCGGTCGCGGAGGTCGGCGACGGCGTCGTGCCGCTCCTCCGGACCAGCGCGGTGACGAAGGACGGGCTCGGAACGCTCGACCGACTGTTCGAGACGCTTCCGAAGCGGGCGACCCCGGAGCGCGCGGAGTTCCGGATGTACGTCGACCGGAGCTACAAGGTGACCGGCGTCGGCGCCGTCGCGTCCGGCACGGTCAACTCCGGCACCGTCGAGGCCGGCGACGAGCTCCTCCTCGGCCCGATGGCCGACGGCTCCTTCCGCGAGGTGGAGGCGCGCTCGATCGAGATGCACTACCACCGGGTCGACAAGGCGAGCGCCGGCCGGATCGTCGGCATCGCGCTGAAGGGGGTCGACGAGGCGGAGATCGAGCGCGGGATGGCCCTGGTGCCGCGCGAGAGCGACCCCGACCCCGTCCGCGAGTTCGAGGCCGAGGTGATGGTGCTGAACCACCCGACCAGAATCCAGGAGGGGTACGAGCCGGTCGTCCACGTGGAGACCGTCTCCGAGGCCGCCGTCTTCGCGCCCGAGGGCGGCCGGCTCCTGCCCGGCGACACCGGACAGACGCGGGTCCGGTTCAAGTTCCGGCCCTACCTCGTGGAGGAGGGCCAGCGGTTCGTCTTCCGCGAGGGGTCGAGCAAGGGCGTCGGGACGATTCGGGGCGTGGACTCGGCGGAGTGAGTCGGTCGGCGGGGGGTGCGGTCGTCGGCCGGGCGGTTCAGTCCCCCTCGACGGAGACGAGTTCCATCAGCGGGTAGCCGTCGGCCATCGTCATCTGAGTGCGAACCGTCACGCCCTCGTGTTCGATCCGCATCTCGACGTCCATCAGCGAGCCGGTGAGCTCCGTGTAGCCGTTCTCGTGGTCGATCGCGTCGGCGACGCGGTCGTCGTGGATGTCGACGGTCACCGACTCGCAGAACGGCTGGTTCTCGATCGACTCGGCCATCGCGGCCTCCAAGCTCCGCGTGCTCGACGGGCTGACCGGCGTCCCGGCGAACTGGTGGTACAGCGAGCCGAACTTGATCCCGGCCTCGAAACACGCCTGCTGGGCGTCGCTTGCCATGTCCGTACTGCGGCGGCAGCGGCCTAAGAGGCTTCGGAGGGTGGCGGCGTTACTCGGTGGCCGTCGGCGGATCTCCCAAGAGCGACTCGACGGGAAGCGGCTCGATCCCCGTCTCGTCGAGGTAGCGCTCCAGCCGCGGGACCCGGTCGGCGAAGTCCTCGGGGTCGTGCGAGTCGGTCCCCACGACGAACCGGACGCCGCGGTCGCGGAACGCCTCCGCGAACGGATCGGTCGGATGAAACAGGTCGAACTCGCCGCGGTCGCCGGCCCTGCCGGCGTTGATCTCGGGAACGGTCCGGGAGTCGGCGCAGGCGGCCGCGACCCGGTCCCGGTGGGCGGCCGTCGTGAGCCCGCTGAGCGCGGGGTGGTTCTCCACGAGGTCGACGTGCGCGAGCACGTCGAACAGTCCCGACCCGACGAGCGAGACGATGGCGTCGTAGTAATCGTCGACGAACGCGCGGCGCTCGGCGTCGCTCGCGTCGTCGAACGACTCGAACGGGAACGCCTGCTTCCCGGCGACGTAGTGGACGCTGCCGATCGCGTAGTCGAAGTCGGCCGCGGCGAGGAAGTCGCCGATCGCGGGCGCTAACTCGGGCTCGTAGTCCATCTCGACCGCGTCGTAGAGGGTCAGATCGGTCCGGTCGGCGGCGACCGCGAGCGCCTCCCGCCGGCGCTCGTGCGTGCGGTCGAAGTTCCGGTTCCACAAGAGGCGCTCGTCGCGCCACGCCTCGCTCAGGCTGCAGTGGTCGGCGAACCCGACGGCGTCGAGCCCCGCCGCCTCGGCAGCGTCGACCATGAGCGGGATCCCGGACCCGTCGGAGTAGGACGTGTGCGCGTGGACATCGGCGGTCACTCCTGAAGGGAAGGGCCGGAGCGGCGTAAGCCCGTCGCGAGCGTGGAGCCGGGAGAGACGGCCGGCCCTCGTCCACCCGGTCGTTCCCGAACCGAAGCCGTTTGGTTCGAGGGTCGAAATCGGTCCGTATGAACGCGCTTCGCGTGACGGGCGGCCGCGTCCTCCGCCCGGACGGCGCCGTGACCGAGGCCGACGTGACGATCGACCGCGACGCGAGGACGATCCTCGCGGTAGGGGAGGAGACCGCGGACGGCGAGGGAGGGGCCCCGGCGACGCCCGACGAGACCCTCGACGCGACGGGGTCGCTCGTGATCCCCGGCCTCGTTAACGCGCACACGCACGCCGCGATGACGCTGCTCCGCGGGTACGCCGACGACAAGCCGCTCGACGCGTGGCTCCGAGAGGATATCTGGCCGGCCGAGGCCGAACTGAACGACGACGACATCGAGGCCGGCGCCGCGCTCGGCGCGCTGGAGATGATCCGCTCGGGGACGACCGCGTTCGCGGACATGTACTTCGCGATGGACCGGGTGGCCGAGGTCGTCGACCGCGCCGGCCTGCGCGCGCGGCTCGGGCACGGCGTCGTGACGGTCGGCAAGGGGGAGGCCGACGCCCGCGCCGACGTCGAGGAGAGCATCGCGGTCGCCCGCGAGCTCGACGGCGCCGCCGACGGGCGGATCCGGACCGCGTTCATGCCGCACTCGCTGACGACGGTCGGCGAGGAGCTCCTGCGCGAGGGGGTCGCGGCGGCGCGCGAGGCCGGTGTCCCGGTGCACCTCCACGCGAACGAGACGGTCGACGAGGTCGACCCGATCGTCGACGAGCGCGGGGAGCGCCCGGTCGCGTACGCGGCCGACCTCGACGCGCTCGGCCCGGACGACTTCTTCGCGCACGGCGTCCACCTCGACG
>NZ_NHPG01000011.1:0-3383 GCF_002252965.1 Halorubrum sp. Ea1 | reverse complement strand
ACCTCGACGCCCCGCACCTCACGCCCGTCCACGACCCCGTCTCGCACCTCGCGTACGCGGCGCGCGGGAGCGACGTGAGGCACACCGTCTGCGCCGGTGAGGTGTTGATGCGCGACCGAGAGGTGCTGACGCTCGACGCCGATGCGGTTCAGGAGCGCGCGGCCGAGGCCGCCGCCGACCTCGTCGACCGCGTCGACCAATAGCGATCGCGTCGACGAACGGGAGCGCCGCGACGAAGCGAGCACACCAGCGAATAGCGAGCGCGGTCGCACCGCGTCCGAGCCGCGTCCGAGCCGCGTCCGAGCCGCGGACCGGCGTCATCGGCGCTCGGATCGGAGGCAATATGGACCGATTACCGCCGAGTCCCAGGCAAAACACGAAACTACCGACACAGAGCCGCTAAGTCGGATAAAATCCGGTTTAAACCGGCTTAACTGAACTCTCTATTTATATGTAAAGGGCCAGTGGCCTCAGGTGGACATGAGAGAACGCACGACAGCCATCCTACTGGTCGCGGTCGTCGCGCTCGGCGCGATGACCGGCGTCGCCGCCGCCGACGGCCACCTCCAAGTGGCCGTCGACGACGACGGCGAGCAGCCGACGGTTACGGTGACAGACGAGAACGGCACCGCGGTCGAGAACGCCACGGTCAACGTGAGCGTGGTCGACGCGGAGAACGAGTCGTACGCGGGAGCGGGCGAGTACGAGACGGACGCGAACGGCACCGTCGACCTCCCCGTCCCCGAGCAGGACGTGACGGTCGAGGTGACCGCCACCGCCGAGAACGACTCCGTCTCCGCGACGGCCGATCTGGAGGCGCCCGACGGCCTCGAAGTCGACGTCGAGAACACCGACGGCGAGCCCGTCGTCACGGTCACCGACAACGACACCGCGGTCGAGAACGCCTCGGTGAACGTCACGACCGCCGACGAGAACGCCAGCTACGCCGGCACGGGCGACTACGCGACCGACGAGAACAGCACGGTCACGCTCCCCGCCGCCGAGGAGGACGTCACGATCGACGTGACCGCCGAGCACGAGAACGACTCCGTCTCGACGACGGTCGACCTCGAGGCGCCCGAGGGCCTCGAACTCGACGTCGAGAACACCGACGGCGAGCCCGTCGTCACGGTCACCGACGACGGCGAGGCCGCCGAGAACGCCTCCGTGAACGTCACCACCGCCGACGGTCAGAACGTCACCTACGTCGGCGAGCGCGACTACGAGACCGACGAGAACGGCACGGTCACGCTCCCCGCCGCCGAGGAGAACGTCACGGTCGACGTGACCGCCGAGTTCGGGAACGGCACCGTCTCGACGACGGTCGACCTGACGACCGGCGAGGGGGCCGCGGAGGACCGGCCGTTCGGACAGCTCGTCCGCGAGTTCGTCGAGCAGATCGGCGACCGCGAGGGCGGCATCGGCGACGCCGTCTCGGACTTCGTGACGGAGAACAACCCGGGTAACGCGCCGGACCACGCGGGCGGCCCCGGCGGCCCGGACGACGCCGAGAATGACACCGCCCAGAACGAGAGCGACGCGCCCGGTAACGGCAACGGCAACGCGCCCGACCACGCGGGGCAGGGCAACGACGGCGAACAGGGTCCCCCGGAGCACGCCGGTAACGGCGACGACGAGGGTGACGACGCCGACGACGCGGACAACGATGACGCGGAAGAAGAGAGCGACGCGGAGGATGACGACGACGAGGACGCGGACGACGACGAAGACGATGACGACGATGACGACGACGGCGCTGGCGGCCCGGGTAACGGGAACGGCAACGGCCCGCCGTAACTGACGCGCGAGCGACGCGGTAGCCGAGACGCGACCGACGCGGATCCCTTTTCAGCGTTTTCAACGCGACCCGGTGTCGGCAGGGTTTAGTGCGCCGTGAGCGAACCGAGAGGCATGAGCGAAACCGCGTATCCGCCGGTGGCGAAGCACCTCTCGGACCTCGAGACGGCCCGGGAGGAGGGGCGCCGGAAGATGGACTGGGCGCTCCAGCACATGCCGATCCTGAACGCGCTCCGCGAGGAGTTCGTCGACGAGCAGCCGCTCGCGGGCGAGACGATCGCGATGGCGATGCACGTCGAGGCGAAGACGGCGAACCTCGTCGAACTGCTCGCCGACGGCGGCGCCGAAGTGGCGATCACCGGGTGTAACCCGCTGTCGACCCACGACGACGTGTCGGCCGCGCTCGACACCCACGAGTCGATCACCTCCTACGCGGTCCGCGGCGTCGACGACGAGGAGTACTACGACGCGATGCACGCCTGCATCGCCCACGACCCGACCGTCACCGTCGACGACGGGATGGACATGGTGAAGCTCGTCCACGAGGAGTACCCCGAGCTGATCGACTCCATCGTCGGCGGCGCCGAGGAGACGACGACCGGCGTCGACCGCCTGCGCGCGATGGACGCCGACGGCGAGCTCAAGTATCCCGTCTTCGCCGTGAACGACACGCCGATGAAACAGCTGTTCGACAACGTCCACGGGACCGGCGAGTCCTCGCTCGCGACCATCGCGATGACGACGAACCTCTCGTGGGCCGGCAAGAACGTCGTCGTCGGCGGCTACGGCCAGTGCGGGAAGGGCGTCGCGAAGAAGGCGTCCGGCCAGAACGCGAACGTCATCGTCTGCGAGGTCGACCCCCGCAAGGCGCTGGAGGCGCACATGGAGGGGTACGAGGTGCTGCCGATGGCCGAGGCCGCGGCGAAGGGCGACGTGTTCATCACGACGACGGGCAACCGCGACGTGATCACCCGCGAGCACTTCGAGCGGATGCAGGACGGCGTCCTGCTGGCCAACGCCGGCCACTTCGACGTCGAAGTGAACCTCGACGACCTCGACGACCTCGCCGTCGACCGCTACGAGGTCCGCGACGGCGTCGAGGGGTTCGAGCTGGACGACGGCCGCGTCCTCAACGTGCTCGCCGAGGGCCGGCTCGTCAACCTCGCCGCGCCCATCTCGCTCGGCCACCCGGTCGAGGTGATGGACCAGAGCTTCGGCGTCCAGGCGGTCGTCGTCCGCGAGCTGGCCGCGAACGGCGGGAGCTACGAGCCCGGCGTCCACGACGTGCCCGACGAGCTCGACCGCGAGGTCGCCGAGATCAAGCTCGCCGCGGAGGGCGTCGAACACGACGACCTCACCGACGAGCAGCGCGAGTACATGGACAGCTGGGAGCACGGGACCTAACGCGGCGGCGGCGTTTATAATCAGATTTGTGCGGTGGCGCGCGCCTCCGAGTGGCCGACAGGCCACCAGGAGCGCGTGCGAGGGACGCGGCGACCGGAGGGAGCCGCGAGGCTGGGGAGGCGTGTGGTGCGGTCGCGGTGTGGTCGGGTGGGACTCAAAGGGGCAGCCGCGAAGGCGGGCGC
>NZ_NHPG01000079.1:0-2299 GCF_002252965.1 Halorubrum sp. Ea1 | reverse complement strand
GGTCTCCTCGTCGAGTTCGCCCGCCGAGGCGAGAGTCCACACCGTCGGGTCGTCGCGGGAGGACTCGCCCTCCTCGACCAGCCGCTTCGTCCACTCGATCCCCGAGTGGGCGATCGCTTCGCCGGTCTCTCCGAGAAACGGGTAGTGCGGCTGCATGAAGTGGGTGAGGACGCGCTTGTTCGGATACGCCTCTCGCGCCGCACGCGTCGCCTCGACCACCGCGTGGAAGACCCCGTCGAGACCGACGTGTCGATACATCGGGTTGGCAGTGACGTACACCGTGTCGAAACGGCGCTCGCCCGCGAAGGTCCGTTCGAGGAACTCCGGCGTCGCCGACCCCACGGAGATCCGCGGCTCCAGCTCGCCGGGGAGCGAGTGAAGCCGCTCGAACTGGTCGTATCGACAGGCGTCGAGGATGATGAGGTCGTCCCAGTCCGCCTCCGTGATCCGGGTCGCGCCGCCCTTCGCCTCGTACTTGACTCGATTCAGCGCCTGTATCCCGTCTGACAGCGTACTCCCGATCATCGACGGGCCGTGGACGCGTCCCTTTCGGAGGAGCGTCCCGACGCCGTCTTCGCGGACGATCCTGAGCGCTCGACGAGCCAGCCGCATCGGAGACCCTCACGCCGGCTACCCACTTGAGTAGGGACCGATGAATACCCCCGCCCGTGTCCGGTCGGGACGATATCTTCGTCGGATAATCATTTATACTGAAAATTGTTGAGCAGTTAATGTAATCATATTCAAACCGATTCTCAACGCTCATGGGACGAATGGCTTCGACGCCGACTTCACTCTCCGACTCGGCCGCCCTCCTTCGCACCACCGCCGAAACCCTCCTGCAGCGGACCGTGTTCGATCCGCCCGCAGGCGAGCGTCTCACTCGACCGCTTTACTGGGCCGTCGCACCGGCCATCTTCGAACGCCTTTCGCCGACGGACTTCGTCGACCGGGCGGCCGCTCCCAAGCAGTTCAAGATCGAACGCGTCGACCCAGGTCAAATTCGTCGGTTTACACCGCGAGTGTATCCCGCGTGGCACGACCGCGTGGCGTCATTTGGACGGGTCGAGAGCGGATGCTGGGACCGCCGGCCGTACGACGAAACGCCGTCTCACGGCGGCCCGCCGATGGACCTGTACTACGCGGACCGAATCGAAGAGGGGTTGTTGTATCGGGCGATCGAGTCCCACTTCGTCGACGACGTTCCCTGGGAGCAGACGCGGTTCGTACAGCGCGTCATCGAATACCTCGAATACGGTCGGCAGAACGTCTGGCAAGGCTGTTCCTCGCGAGAAGACGTCTTCGCCCGATGCCGTCGAGTCGAGGAAATCTACCGGAGTATGCGGCGTCGGGGCTGCCTCAGCTACCGGGAACTGATGCCGCCGAGTCGGCGTGAGGAGGGATTCCTCCGCTTTATGGAAAACGAGATCGTCGTCGATATCGGGCGAGGCGGTGAACTCCTGCTCGTAAGCGGGAAGCACCGGTACTCCATTGCGCGCGCGTTAGAACTCGACGAGATCCCGTGACGTTCCTCGTGCGACACGCGAAGTGGATGGCGACCCGTCGTGCTATCGTCCACGGTACGGACCCCGAGCCGAACGGGTCGGTCGACGGTCACCCCGACCTGCGCGACCTCAACGAGAACGAGTCGATGACGGAGCGCGCGCGTCGAGCTCTCCCGCTCACGTCGGCGTGACTTCCGTGCGAGCGCCGCCCGCGAACGCGCTTCCCGTCGCCTAGCTGTCGGCTTCGCGCCTCCGCTGGCTTACGTATGAGCCGGGGCGACGGAGATGCGTCTCACCGTTTAAACAGGGACCCGGGCGCATAACACTGATTTGTTGGCACACAAACTGGTTATTCACTCGCGACCGGTATCCCTACTATATCGATAACGCGCACTGGTTATCAATCTAACGGGAGTCCGACGACCGTGCGGAGAAGCCGGTACCCGTGCGAAGGCGACCGCTCGCAGCGGCTGTTCCGCGGTGCTCCGTCGACGAGACCGAGGGGCGAATACGGCCGAATGCCGGACCGTCCCGCTCGGCATCCGTATCTGCGTACCGCTCCCGCGGTTATGCGCGATATAGTATTTTGAAGACGGGAGGGTACGATTTGCCATGCAAAACGAGCGCGTGCTTGTCACCGGTGGTGCCGGGTTCATCGGATCGAACCTGGCGAACGCTCTGGCGACGGACAACGAAGTCATCGCCCTCGACAACGGCTACCTCGGCACGCCGGCGAATCTCGACAGCGACGTCCGCTACGAGGAACGCGACGTACTCGACGACGACCTGCCGAC
>NZ_NHPG01000127.1:0-51045 GCF_002252965.1 Halorubrum sp. Ea1 | reverse complement strand
GCCCTCCCCCTTGGGGTCACGCTCCGGTGTCGGCGTGCTGCTCGCCAGCTTTGGGCTGATACTCGCCAGATCGATCGGCGCGTCCCGGTAGATCGTCCCGTTGGTCTCGACCGTCGCGTGATACCCCTCTTCGTCGAGCCGTTCGAGGAGTTCGACGGACTCCTCGTGGATGAGTGGCTCGCCGCCCGTGAGTACGACGTGGCCAGCCTGTTCGTGGGACTGCACCTCCTCGACGATCGAATCAACGTCGCGCCAGGCCCCGGTCGGCTCCCACGACGTATGGTAGGAATCACAGAACCAACACCGCAGGTTACACCCAGAGGTCCGCACAAACACCGAGGGGACGCCTGCGAGCGTTCCCTCGCCCTGCAACGAGTAGAACACCTCGTTGATCGGAAGCCCCTCACCAGCCGCGTCAGCGTCTGTTGTGGGCTTCTCGACGTCGCTTGCGACCGGCATCAGTAACTCGCACAGAGTTCGCCGGTTTCACTCACCGACACGGAGACGTCCGAGACGGTGTCCGGGAACGCCTCGAGCATCCGTTGTTCGAGCAAGACGCTCATCACTTCTGCCGTTGGTGGGTGATCGAGGACGACAAGGGCGTCGCCGTCGCCGGCCTGCTCGAACGCGTCAACGAGCGGGTCGCCTTCCTCAACGAGGAACCGGTGGTCCCAGGTGTCGATGACGTCCGTGACGTCGCCTTTGTCGACGACCCACCCCTCCTCGGTGAGTTCGCCGGTCACTTCGACGGTGATCTCGTAGTTGTGGCCGTGTGGCCGCGAGCACTTCCCGTCGTGGTGGAGGATTCTGTGGCCCGAGCTAATTCGGATGGGGTTGTCGGCTCCGATTTGGAGTGTGCGTTGGCCTGCCTCACCGAGGCCATCTGCTTCGGATTCGTCTCTCGATAAACTTCGGGACATACTCGAAGAATATTCGGGGAATATATAAAGATTGAGTTTCGTTACTTCATCGATGGAAAAGCAGCCCGACTCACACTCATTCAACGTTCGCTTGCGCACTCGTTGCGCATCGGTATCTCCAAAGTTCGACCCACAACATCGTGTCACAGGTAACTGTACGGCCGTACACGGTGGTGACAGCTGATGAAGACCGAAGACACTCGTGCGATCTTCACCGCCGTGTTCGCCGGCTCGATCGTTCTCGCAAACGTCCTCGCCGCGAAACTGACGTGGATCGAGCTCCCCGGGCTCGGCGGGGTTGCTGTTCCCGCCGGGTTCGTCGCCTTCGGCGTGGCGTACCTCGCTTCAGACCTGCTCGTCGAGTACCACGGGAAAGAATACGCTGCGACCGTGGTCAACGGAACCGTCGTCACCCTCGTCATCGCGTATGCGCTCGTCTTCCTCGCCATTTGGATGCCATCCGCGCCGTTCTACGGTGGGCAAGCCGCGTTCGTCTCGACGCTTGGCGGCTCGGCATCGATCATCCTCGCCTCCGTCGTCGCGCTCGCGTTCGCCCAGCATCTCGACGTCCGACTTTTCGCTAACCTGAAGAATCGTACGGCTGGTCGGCATCGCTGGCTCCGGAACTGCGGCTCTACTGCAATTAGTCAGGGCGTGGACACGGTCGTGTTCATCACGCTCGGGTTCGCTATCTTTCCGGCACTCGGCCTCGGTGGGGACCCGACCTGGGGTTGGGCGCTTGTGTCGATTGTCGCTGGGCAGTACATCGTGAAGGTGCTTGTGGCGCTGATTGATACGCTCCCGTTCTACGCTGTTACGGAGTTCGTGGAACGGCCGGCTTAGCTCTGTATGTGCTGAATGGGGGCCAACCTTCGTTGCTGAATAAGGCGAAGATATGGAATTCAGTGCTTGGGAGACGTGTTCGACGTAGGAGGTAGTGAAAGATGGGTGAGTGAGCCCGGAACTACGGCAAATTAAATAGCATGTTGTATTATCGGGATAAATTCACATCTACTTTCGTAGACTGAGCACCGTCTTTGGATATTCTAGTCGGGAAAAGATATAAGTCACAGCTGAGCTTATCGCAGCTCGTTACATGTTATACAGACGACGAACACTATCAACGCCACACGGAAAATTAGAGACACCTGTTCTCTTCCCAGTCCGTAATATCGGGAAGCGATCAAGCGATAACACCCCAGAGTACGCGAATGAGATCCCTGACCTCTCGACTGCGATGGTTAACGCTCGGTCGATACGTCAGCGGGAACCACAATGGGATAGAATACAGGACGGTCAGACCCTGCGAAGTGAGATGGGGGTACCCAAATCAACCATTATTTTCGCCGATAGTGGTGGATTTGATTTCCGCTCTGAGGAACTAGACACCACCCCAAAGAAATCGCTCGAAACACAGCAGGCAATCGAAGCAGATATCCTTGGAACAGTCGACGTTCCACTCTCGCGCGAGAATAGAGAACGAGAGAACGACCGACGGGCAGAAGAGAACATTCAGCGGGCCCTTGCCGCGAGCAATTCGCATGACGGTGACGGCTTACTTTTTGCTAGTGTACACGGGTACGACCCTGAGACAATACGGAACGGTATTCGTTATCTTGAGGAGAACGGTGAATTCGACGGATACGCCCTCGGTAGTCTCGTTCCTATCAGGACCGACTATGAGAAGGTCACAAAACTGATATTAGCTGCACGGCGAGCAACTGACAAGCATCTCCATGCGTACGGATTGGGCGGCCTCGTGTACCAACCACTACTGCTCTACTGCGGAGTGGACAGTTTCGACTCAAGTGCGTTTATTCGAAGTGCTGGTAACCGGAACTACCTGATCCCCGGGTTCGGAGGAGAGGAACTACGACATATCGAGGATCTCGAATACCTTCCTTGTGCTTGTCCGGTCTGTAAAGATCGCACGCTTGACGACATCCGCGAGGACCGTGATGCTCTCGTGAAGCACAACTTATGGGCGCTCACACTCGAACTTCGTCGCTTCCGTTACATGGTAGAGGCTGGCGAGGACGTTGAATCATACCTCGATCTTCGCTTCCGTGGCAACGAAGTAACGGCCCGAGCCTACAAACTAGCGAAGCAGCAAGTTAGGAGGCTCGCATGAGCGACGAACGTCCCACCGTTCGACCAGTTAACCTCGGTCGGCTGGTTGAGATAACTCACTTGTGTCGGAATGGCGCGCAATCGACGGATGATGTCGTTGACGCACTCGGCGTGAGCAAACGGCGTGCACGAGAGACTATCCTCGAAGCCACGCGTATCAGTCTCACTGAAACAATATCTGACGAGGAAACCTACGCGACAACGACCATCGGTGAGCGCTTTATCGATGCCGTTGAAGCGAGTGATTGGGAGAGAGTCAACTCAGTTCTAAAGACACACAGTCCCCACTATGGAGAATTTCTGGGCCTATTTGAAGGTAGCAACACCATCGAACCGGATGCGGTACTGAAACTACTCGAAGACCAATCCGAGTTTACTCCGTACGAGTATAACGAGACATCGTTAGACGTCATCGGGGCCTGGGCGCAACGCCTCGGCGCGATCCAGAGAAATGCGTTCGACGGTACATTCTATACAGTCAAAGAAAGCGATGTGCCACCCAACTTCCCGTACGTGCTTCTGTCCGTTGCTGACAGCCTAGAGGAGAGTGCTGGCGTGAATCTGAAGAAACGGTATCTCTCGATCCCTGAACTTCGTGAGCATACCTGTGAGCGGCTCAGTTGTGACCGTGCTGCGTTCGATGAAGCCCTGCGGACGCTCGCACAACAGAATATCGGTCGGATAGAGCTCTCCGGAGCACCGATCGACACCGGTGCGAAGGAGGCACGGTATGGACTCAAAACGATCGAACTAGCCGATGTTGACGGCGAACTCGTCACTACCGATCAGTCTTCAGAGCAGGTGATGCGTGGTGTCGAACAGGCCGGTAAACAATACTACTACCTCGCGGTGTACGACCGCGACCTCCAATTCAACAATAATGACGACTGATAATTTTGAGATTACAGACGAACAGCGCGACTACTCATCCCTTGGTCTCGACGAGAACCCGTTCCCCTATAGCCCAGTCCCAGCAGACAACCCGGATGTTTACTGTGGACAGGATCACGTGGCGAATGCAGTAAGCGATACTGTGTCTACGGTTCTTAGCACCGGCAAATCGAAACACCTCGTGATCACTGGTAAATACGGGAATGGGAAATCTCACACCCTCAAATACGCACGCTCGCTCGTCCGTGACCGCGAAGACGTACTTGTGGGATACGTCGCTCAACCCGGCGAAGGATTCCTCGATGTCTATCACGAGTTCATGTATGATCTCGGCTTCGACCGCGTACAGGAACTTGCGTATGAATTTCTCGCTCATGTCGCCCGAGAGCACACCGGGGCGAATCCGATGGGAGCCCCCTCAATGAAATCGCTGCTCGACGATGGAGAAATTCTGCTCTCAGAACTCGTTCCGAAAGCTGTCCAACGACTGAGCGATGTGACGAAGTTCGCAGATTTCGCTCGGGCAATCGTACATATGGTGTACGAAGACACCAACCTCTACGCATGGCAGTGGCTCACCGCAGAGGGCATTCGGTACGAGCAGCGGAAGGAGATGGAGATTCACAGCGCACTTGACGACGACACGATGGGTGTCCGTGCATTTACTGCGCTCAAGAACATGCTCCTAGAACTCGGATACACCGGCGTGTTCGTCTTCGTGGATGAGTTTGAGAGCGTAGCGCGACTCTCTCCGAAGAACGAGCAGGCAACACTCAACAGTCTAAGACATTTGATGGATCAGAACAGTTCCGGACTCAGCATGATGTTCGGGTGTGCTCCGGAGGTCTGGCAGGACATCATGAGCGAGTATCACGCGTTCTCCGAACGAATCGGTCGAGAAGTCTCTCTCCGACCAATGACAGAGGACCACTTGGAGGAACTCGTTGATTCTTATCTCGACCTAGCCTCCGATAAGTCGGTTTCAGTGTCCGATGTCTTCGAGGAAGACAGCCTCCAACTCATTTTACAGAGTTCACAGGGAAACGTTCGACAGGCACTTTCCATCTGTAGCTACACGGTCGATGACGCAGCCAAACGAGGACGGGCAAACATAGACACAGAAATCATTCAGGAAATCGTCTCCTAGGATCCGCTGCTCTACTGGGGTTTACTTGATCCCAATCATTATTTCTGGTCGAGATCTCAGTTTATCAGATGATTGAACCGCTCGTGCTGGCAGCGGCGAAGGATTACCTCGTTACCGACAGTATCGAGCACGGGTACGCAATCGTTGATGCGCAGTTTCTCGTGAACCAGTGGGGAGAAACAAATGTCGCAGATGAAACTATTGAGAGGCTCTCACCGATCAACGCACTAAACCTCTCATCAGGGCGTCCAGATGCACTTGTGGCCGCACCGAATCCGAGTGCGTTTGAAACAAGTACAGAACAGGTTCTTGCTCCGCTACTGTCTGTCATCGAAGCGAAAGGCCACTCGGCTGGCTCCGTGAACGTCGCAGAGGCGATAACCCAGGCACACGCACATCTCGATGAGGTAAACCTTGGATTCGCAGCTGTTCCGAAGCGCAGCATAAAATCGATCCACCGTCGATTGGCCGGAGAACTCGACGTTGGAGTACTCCTAGTTGATGAAACCGGTGATGTTGAAGTCGCTGAAAAACCCCGAGCAGTTGGCGCATCGACGACTCCCTCTACCGAGACGGTTCGGTTCCATGCTCGAATCGGGGGGGATGTACCGTCCAAATTGAAGAAGAATCACCCGAAGAACGCGCTCGGGTACATACTTGCAGTAACTGCCGATGGAAACACCGAAACGCTGTGTGAAGAGTATGTTATCGAGACCGTGTCGCATGCGAGATTAGATGCAGAGGCATTGGGTTTGGTCGCAACTGGGAGTGGAAACCCGAGACTGACTCCCAAAGGAACTGAGTCAGTTCGGACTCTTTCATATTGTTATGATGGTGTAGTGGCTGCTTTGAACAAGATCCGCGAGTATCGCCGTTCCCGAGAGCGATTGATCGACGTTGAACCAGCGATGGCGATTGTAGCACGAGACGCGATTCTTCAATATCCCCCCACACAAGAGTTGCTACACGTTTTAGATGATATCACTGAAGAGGGATCCGGGAGATTTCGTGTCGATCAAGTCGCAAAACGTCTTGCGAAGCGTCGCCCGGAGTTCGCTATCGACTTGTTTCTCAGCACGGATCCGAAGATACGGCGAACTGCTCTACGAGATCAAGAAATACGGTTAGAAGTATTTGATCAAGAGGAACACTATCATACGAATACACTATACCAGTACAAGGCTGTGCTATTCCACACTGGTCTTCTCACGTCAAGAGGGTTAGATACTCTCGCAAAATTGGATTTCTCTGAGGAGAAGGAATCTCAGATGTGGATCCCTGAAGTTAGTCTCTAAATCGAACGAACAAAACGTATCATCCAAAATGGAGATGTTGAATGTCGTCCCCCGAAGTGGAGTTCTTGAATCGGTCAATCCCCTGCTCTCATCGGTTAGGTTTTCAAGCAAGAAATCATCTGAAGAATAGTATTTCAACAGAATCAAATAAATACACTCAGGTATGAAATTGAATTCTATATGTTAATAACTCCAACAAAAATTTAAAGCCGATCAAAAGTAGCTGCCTATCCCAGATTGAGAACCCGCTGAATGGTCAGTTTGACAGTACTCAGCCGCTTCTTCAGGGGTGACCGCGTCTTTTGATCCACAGAGAGCTGCTGAAAAATTCTTGAGGTAAGTCCCTTTCAGACCTACTACTGTTGAGCCAAACTCTTTGCCTTCCTCGGTCCGCGCAGGTACAGAAATAGCCTGTTCGTATTTCTCTTCCATTTCTTCCTGGTTAAACAGGACGACAGCTGTTTCTACCGGCGTAGAACTGAGAAGCCCGTTAAGATCGATCGTGTCGTAATACTTCGCTCCGAGAGCGAGGAAGACGATATCAAAGTCTCCGGTGTCGATCAGTTCTCTCAACCGCTGAGTAAGCTGAAATCGTTCCTCCCGTTCAGCAATCTCCGCTTGGGACATCGAATTAAACGTAGCTTCGTACGGAGGCAGACGCTGGTCTTCATTGACGAGTCCGAAGCCCGCGCTGACGAAGAACCGCTCCACGTTGTGACCTTTCGTCGTGAGCGCGTGGACTGCCTCCGTGATTCGACGTTGCTGCTTTCCGTCGTACAGGTCCTTCGCTCGAATCCCTTCGATGCCTAAACTCTGTAGGAGGGTCTCTATATCCTCGTTCTTTGTTCCTTCCTGATCTACGACAGGATAATCTGCTGGGTGAGATTTCGTCCCAGAGCACTGATCGATAATCAGGATCCGCATTCAGAACTCCTCCAATTGGATCTGTACGTCTCTGTTCGGGGTAAAGTCGGATTCGTATCCCAACCTCTTCAGGATCTGGTCCCAAATCCCTTGCGGCTTGTCCACAAACTCGACAGAATCAATATCAAACCGTGTCTCCCCTTCGGGGTCGTAATAAAGGACTGTGTCATAACGACCGGACTTTCGTTCAAGTTCTTCCGAGATTCCGATAGGATCGAGAGAGATGCTTGTGGGGCCAGGTTCCCACCACTCATGAACACCATTTGCGTCAAGAACACCAATTTCCGCGACTGGGACATCATGGATTACCTCCCAAAGATCTTCATACATATCTGAGAGATATTCTTCTACAGTATTTCGACCAAATAGAGAGCTATCGGCAGGCACGACAACCAGCATCTTCGGCAAATCGTGTTTGAACTGCTGATAGAACCGGTACGTGTTATGGAACCCACGGCGGCGATTTCGGTTGTTCCCCCGGAATATCGCAACTTCAATACCCAAATTCTCGCAGATCGGACAATCACATCGGTCCCATGGACGGGAACGAAGCGTCTTCCGGTATCCCTCAAGAAGATCCTCGTCCTCGATCAGTTCTGATGAAGCGTAATTCTCTAACACTGTCCAAATCTGTTTGAACGTCGCAACTTCGCCGGAACTCTCTTCGAGTGCTTCAACACGATCTACAGTCCGTGGGAACCCCTCAGCGACCTCACGAGCGGTGTCGATGATCCTAAGATAGTCATCAAAATCAGTGGGGTCGTCAGCATCATCCGCACGTAGTAGTTTCACGAGTTTCTTCCGAACATCATCACCAAAACTCGCCTGTAGTTCGTATCCGTGTTCGAAGTCGTCACGGAACTCAGTAGTAATCTCTCGGAGGAGTCTCGCATCATATCTCTCATCGTGTCGGTGTACCTCTAGGTAGTCAACAAGGGCATCAAGTACGAGGTTCGCTTCCGTGTACCAACTACGGATGTGGCTCGAAATGGAGGCTTCGTCGTCGAAAGCTCGTAACGCATGTAGCACCTCTTGACCCAGCATCGATTTTTTGACGGCAATCTCGAGGTCATCACCGGGCGCTGCGTACCGAACACGGATGGCATCGAACCGCTCGTCAGAATTCAAGTGATAGTTGTTTCCACCTGTCCACGCCGCCCGGAGCATGCTCGCGCTGTCTATCGAGGACATCTGTGCTCGACCGATCGTCTCAAAGCCATCCGTCTTTGCGAACCCAAATACGTGTGTATCGATTCTCGTCTCGTGTTCTGACTCAAACTGCGCTATTCGATGTCCTACGTCTGTGACGATCTTCTCGACCTGCTCGAGTTGACTCCCAGCAACGCCACCGACCCCGACGTACTGGTACCCCATCTGCAAGACATCGTCGAGTGCCTCTCCGTAGGTGGTCGGATCCCAGCCCTGAAACGCAGCCATAAGACGGAACGACCAATCTCCCTCGTCGTATAGTTCGCGTATCTCTACTGCGTTCTCAAGAGTAATTTCGTAGCGAATCTGCTTGTCATCTTCACGGTAGACCGCACGTGGATCTTCATCCATGCGACCAAGGATATCGTGTACCGTACCCTCAAAATCATCGTGAGTAAACGGTTCGACAGTGGACACATCGTAGACCGATTCCTCGTATCGTTTGACAAGGTCGGGCCACTCCACGGGCCACTCCTCAACCATGACGTCCACTTGCTCAGTGAGTTCGTTGGGCAGATCGCTCTCGGTAAAATCAGGATGTAGTGCTCGTTCGTCGAGATAGAGACGGCCTTTCTCTTTACCCGAACCCAACACGAGGTGGTCAATAGTGACTCCGACAGTCACGTCAAGGCTCTCATAGAACTGTAGCATTCCCTCGTTCCCGTACCGGGGGAATGGGAGCGATTTGTAACCCCATGCACCACAGTCACTGATGGTTGGAAGCCAGTCCGGAATATTTAGTTGTGGGTCATCGTAGACACCATGCTCAGTGACCCGGTCATACTTCCGCCGACTGTCTTCTACCTGCTCACGGGAAATTAGCACACCGTCAATTGGTGTTGTCTCATAGTCAAAAATATCCCAGATGAAGTGACGCTCCCGCTCCTGCTTGTTTAGATTAGAGAGTTCGTCGTGGACGAAGTCGTAGCGGGCGTCGACTGCGTCCTCCCATTCGGGGACATAGAACTTCACAGAGTTAGTTCACCAGGATAGGATTGCTTCTTAATGTATTTAGAAGCATCCAATTGATACGGTCTGCTTGTGAGTCCGCTCAAAAATAGGGCTTGGAATATTTGGCTCTGGTGAATCGCTGTAAGACGACGGGATAGGCCGTCAAATCAAAAGAAGTGAAGCGGGAAATCGGCGATGCCTATGTCGAAGATCTCCCGCTTCACGAGCAAGGCGGTCACGTTAGCTAAAAATGCTGTTGGTGGCCGAGGCGAAGCCGCCGCCCCCGAAGGGGGTGGGGGCTTCGCCGACTACGCCGTTGTTTCGCTCCACTGTCTCCGGATTTACCTAGAGAAATCCTACCGCGAGGCACTTGATATCCTGAGCGAGATGCCACAAATATTGGCCGAGATCGGCCTCGAAGAGGGCGATCTTCCTGATCACTCGACGTTGGTAAAGGCGTTTGATAGGTTCGAGATGGAAGTCTGGCGAGTGCTTCTGCGCCTCTCGGCGCAGCTGCACGACACCGCCGATCACGCCGCGATGGACGCGACGTTTTTCGACCGTGAAACCGCCAGCAAGCACTACTGCCGTCGGACGAACTATCGCGTTCAAACGCTGAAAACGACCGCGCTCGTCGATACAAAAACGCAAGCTGTGCTCGACGTTCACTGTACGACCGAGAAACGTCACGACACGCAGATCGGCTGGCAACTCGCCCTCCGCAACGCGGGCGAGATTGCCAGCCTCGCCGCCGACAAAGGCTACGATTGGCAGCAATTACGCGAGAAATTGCGCGAAGAAGACGTGAGACCGCTGATCAAGCACCGTGAGTTCCGACCCATCGATTGCGCGCATAACGCGCGCATCGATGGGTCTCTATACGGCCAAAGAGCACTGTCTGAGACCGTCTTCTCGACGATCAAGCGCACGCTCGGCCACGCGGTGCGTGCCCGAGCGTGGTACCGCGAATTTCGTGAGATCGTTCTGATGTGTGCGGTTTACAACATCAAGCGAGCCGAGAACCAGTGAAATCAAACGCCTTCTGGCGATTCACCAAAGCCGAATATTTATATTGGATATCGAAATATCTGAGACACATATTTCTAAATTGATCTAGACTACCACGGTCGATAGACATTTGGAAAAAACGAATACTGTGTCTCTCCGGTGTAAGCTTCCTCGGGGATTCGGTCCGGTGCTGCTATCTTCCAAATCATGTCAAAGTAACTTATACTAGTCTCCAAAACGTTGGGATTTCGTGTTTGTAATCCGGCCTCCGGATTATAGTAAAGACTGTTTTCCATTAGATTTGCACTCCCAACAAGCAAATTCCCGTTCTGTGGAGATCCTGCGATGAACAACTTGGCGTGAACACCGGTTTTCTTCAAATGTGATTGGTTATTTTTTTGCAACTCACGCAATTCTGTGTGGTCGTGATATTCTTTATAACGCGTGTAGCTCCGGAGTTCAAGATTACCCTCGGTATCACCGAGCCGGGACAAGAGGTTCCGTTTCAGTTGAGACCACTCATGTCCTTCGGGTAACCGGAACAACAGTCTGACCTCAATATCATTATCGAATAACCGCGATAGTTGTGAGACATAGTCCTGAATCGCAAAGTTTGTCCACGGACACATAATCCGAACTACGGGTTTGACATCACCATCAGCCTCTAGCGGGTGGTTGATAACTTCCGGAATCATCTCCGCGAACGATTCTGAATCGTGAGGGCGTTCTTGACGCCACCGCCGAATCGTTTTTATTTCCTGTTCAAGTTCTCTGCTGTCGCCGACATAGTTTTCGATACTGTAGGCATCCGCGTGAAACTCCGGATCGAAAATTGTGTAGATGAACCGAGTTGGGCTGATAGTGAACGACTGCATGAACGACATCGCAGTCGTGAGGATACGATTCTCTTGCTGTTTTTGAATCCCTGACACACCTGACTGCAGAATGTGGAGTGATACCAGGCGGTCTTGAAGATCCCCCAGTCGGGTCTGAACCCAATTAGTATACTCGTCGACGGAAGGTGGTTCGTCCACCGGAACAGGATATACCTTCTCGAAAAACAAGACACCATCATCATAGGTCGTCTCGATACCTGCGTCCTGTAGATCAGTATACACGCCTAATTCGTGCTGGTCAGTCTGTTCTGCCACCCATCCGGCTGCGAGTGGAACATCCCGCTGACTAGCAAGTGCACAAACCCCGGCGATAGACGGTGGAAATGGCCAGGTTATGGAATCTGTAGTGGTTTCAGATGATCTTTTCAGGGCAAGTGTTTTTTGTAGTTGCGCTTGCTTTCGCTCGGTTTGAGAGATCAAATCATCTA
This sequence comes from Halorubrum sp. Ea1, assembly GCF_002252965.1. Taxonomy (NCBI): domain Archaea; kingdom Methanobacteriati; phylum Methanobacteriota; class Halobacteria; order Halobacteriales; family Haloferacaceae; genus Halorubrum; species Halorubrum sp. Ea1. Next base: position 39,246 of record NZ_NHPG01000127.1, on the reverse strand, counting down.
CCACCGTTTCCAACTCTGTTCCAAATAGGGCCTCGACTAAGTCCTCTAATGCATTATTCCGAACGTACACCGATAGTGCGCCATTCATCCCGGTCGGCCGTGGGGTTGGCGGCTGAATATCAAACGTTTCGAGAATAGAAGGTACAATCGAATTGTGCTGTTCTATTTCAAGATGAGACAGTAATCGATCGAGGGTTGCATATGCTGCCTCCGACCGAGATTTAGAGAACCCTTCTGCAATTGGTGCGAAAACTTCACGATTCAATCGATAGCCATCTTTAACCGGTCTAATGATTCGCAGGGATTGAGCAAGTTCTCGTTCCGTAGCGGAGTCAATATAGCCGTGAACATCGCGTCTTGACATTGTCACAACATCCTCAGCATCTGTCGTCTCTATAGCCTCCTGCCCTTGAACGAGCAGATTGGTGATGCCACTTGGAGTGTCGAAGTAGGCTGCGCCGGCGACGAAAGCGGGTACAGAATCCGGAGGAACAGTACTTGCTGCGTGAGCTACTGCCGGTGGAAACCACGCGGCACACAACTGTTCGATACCTTGTTGGAATGAATTCCATCCTGGCTCATAGTTCGTCCGGAGCACCTCTAGATCGTAGTATCGTCGGAGTGCTTGGCTTTCTACGGCCCCAGTTCTTTGGTGAGAAATACTTCCTAATATTAGTGATTCTGGGGAGACACCCCAAACCCCGCTTTCAGATGATTTGATTAGCGGTTTCAAGAATGAATATTCCATAATATTTTTGCGAAATACTTAATCTAAGACGATTTTACCAGGATCCTGAGTCAGCACTTCAGCGAGCAGATCACGGAACCCCTCTTTCGAGAACGTACGATCCTTGTTGTTCTCACTACAGCCGTACTGATAGAGGCACTCAGGACAACCACTACCGCAATCACAACCATCGATGTTTGTGTACATGACCTCTAGGGCCTCGACAAGTTCTGTATAGACTCCATCATCGGTACCAAACAGCAAGTCCGTTACGCCGTTACCGCCGACAGTGCTTTCGAAGACGAATGCTTTCTCGTCACCCTCTTCGAACGATTCCTGAAGACTCCGGATATCGACCCCACCCGTTCGTTGGAGAGCAAGGCGCAATCCGTGGGCTAATGTATGTAACATCGTATCATTGTAGGAGCCACTCCGTATGCGAATACCCATAGTTTCAAACTTTCTGCCGACAGCAACCTCTGTCTGCTTAGCCGGGTCGTGGTTAGGATTACTGAGACACCGGCGGCTTCCGTCCTCACGCGGTACGACGATACTGCCACAATCCTGCTCCATACACAGATTTAGCCGTTGTGGTGTCGGGTCCTGTTCCCCGCTATCGTAGCTAGCTGTGTAACTGTCAACCGTCTCTATGATTCCGATCTCACCGTAATCTACTGTAAAGAGGGAATCGCCGTCAGCGGTCGTAATCTGTAGCGATCGCTGCGTATCAAATTTTGATATCTCAGCAGACATCTGGGCAAACGTGCTTCGGGGGTTGGTACTGTAGTCCGAGAGGGAATACACGTCCGTGATGTCCATGTCGTTCTCTGTAACGCTGTCCTGAGTAATTTCGACCTCATTTATTGTTAGTGGTTCAACTTTCGAGAGGTCTGCAGGGCCTGCCCCGCAGTCAGGACAGGCCTGTTGCCCACTCCAACTAGTGATGAAGTTACATCGATCACATCGTAGCTGTTCAGCGCCAACTTCCTCTTTTAGCTCACGAGTCCCTTCAGTGTCTTTTACGATTCGTGTGACAACGTAGCCCTGTTTGTTCCGGAGAACGTATGCGTATGGGTGTAGTTCACGCAACGCCATTGCGGAGTCCCGGTTCCAAGCATCTTTTGAGTCCATTGTCAACTGTCCGTGTTCGCTTAAGGACCGCCGTTTGACGTTCACGCTTTGACTGAACGACCGAATATTCGGGACATACGCAGCTACACCCGAGCGCTTGTGGATGTCAGAGAATTTCGAGCCTTCATACTCATTGATGAGCTCTCGGACGGTATCACGTTGAATTTTGAGCCGATCGATATCTGCTTGCAGTTCCTCGTCCGACTCATCGGATTGGTCATCTTCATCAAATCCACTCGAGAACCCTCCGAGCCCACTTGACGCGTCTTCCTTCTGACGAATTTCTTCTTTAAATTCGTTGAGTTCTGACTCAAGTCGCTGTCGGTAGTTGAATGCAGCCAAGACCAACCGTTCGCTAAACTTCTCGAGTGTTTCGTTAATGAGCTCCTTGTATTCTGTCGCCGCGTGTGTGACATCCACTTCTCCACACTCGGTACATTTACCCGTCACACCTACCGAAAAGATGTGATTACAGTTCCGACAGTAGTTGTAATCAAGTAATGACGTGAGCCACGGCCGTATAGCTTCGTCAGCTTCAACGATACGCTTTAGTATGGTGAATATCCGCCCGTGATCGATCTGATCGATAGGCCGATTATACAAATACGTAAACGTCTTGTAATCCGTCGGGGGCGCTGTTCGTGGCTCATCCTTTCGGTAACGATTCCACTCATCAGGGTCTGGTTTCGTGAACTCTTTTCCCTCCACTTTGTCTACCTGTTGCCACGGTATGTGGTACCGGGCAGCGATATAGTCCATGATTGCCCAAGTTAGTGAGACACTCAGAACGTACTCGTTATGCTGGTCAAGTGGAATGGGCTTTTCTCCTGAACTAATGAGCTGGCTTGGTTTCTTATGGTAGTAGAAGTCAATTGGATTCCGCTTGCTAACTGTTGTGACCAGTGATTTGCCAGCATCACGCCCTGCACGTCCGATCCGCTGAAGATATGCGTTAGTGTTTGGTGGCGTCCCAACAAGCAACAACGTGTTTAGGTCACCAATATCAATCCCGATCTCCATCGCCGGTCCCGTAGAGAGGAAGTTCGGAACTGAATCATGTTTGAACTCGTGTTCGATCCGACGTCGTTCGTCAGCTGGGACATCACCTTTGTAGACCTGGCTGGTGAGTAGTCGTGGGTTCGTTGTCGAAGCCCGGTATGCGGTCCGATTAAAAAACGGCGACTCCATAGTTGCTCGATCGTGATAGCTCGAATGGTAGTCGACGAGCCCACTCTCGGAGTTATTCCTGACCTGTATCTCAGCAGTGCTCACAAACGAGTCTCTATGGTAATCATAGTGGATACTATGGTCAGACCCAACAAAGTGCACATTCACCTCATCGAGAGAAAGTTCGACTCGATCAAATTGGCTATCCTCGGTAACTACTCCGCGTTCTTTCAGTCGGTTGAGTACACCGACCGGATTTTCGATCGTCTCATCTTTGCGGAGTGCTTTCAGCAGGTTCTGTCGCGGCTGGCGATTGTCTTCTAAAAGATGGCGACAAAGGGCTCGCTGTGCTGGTGTTTCGGGAACTATGTTGAACGAGATATCAATCATACCCTCGTTCACTAGGCGACCATACTTCCGCCCGATATTCCCGTTTACAAGCAAGTAGTTTCCGGGGATGAGTTCACCGAGTAGCGATCCTCTCCATCTCCCGTAGCCGATTACGTCATTGATGATATCGTCGCTGGCGTCCATCTCATCCCAATAGCTTCGGGCTTCATCTATCGTCCCTTCAAGGAGTTCCTCTAGCGAGACTGTTCCATGGTCTTCTACATGACCAAGGATTTGCTGCTGAATGAAGAGTTCCCGCTCCGGTTCTTCGAAGTCGTTAGCCATCCGCTCCATATCGCGGTAAGAATCTGCAAACGACATCATCTTTGACTGGTACTGAGAGTCGTTCGTATCAGCCAGTTCTCGGAGCATGAACTGACTCATGGTTACCCCTGCGTTGTTGGGAGACCGCATGAGTGAGTCATAATTTCGGCTCCGGCCGTGATAGCAGGGTAGTGCGTGTGAGGCCTTCCCCGTTGAATTAAGCCGAACATTCCCGTTCGAATCGCGGTAGGCAGACTTGAGCCCGAAGGATTTGTTTATCCGAACGACATCTGAATCAGAGTGCTCTTCGATATTACACCCGGTTCCTGCTAGATAATAGAGATCTGTCGAGCGATCCTCGTTACAAGCCTCACAGAAATCTGCCTCTTGAGTATCAATATAGGCAGGGAGTACGAAGGTGTTGCGTCCGCATTCACAGCCGTCTTGTAGATCACGAGGTCTGAGGCGCTTTGCGTGGTTCTCGTTCGTACAAACCCAGGATAGCGAATATTTGGGGATCAGGGGAGCGTCACAGCCACTACAGTTGAGGCCATCCTGATTCTCGTTGTGATGGTCACATTTTGGGTCACTACACTCTCGAGCGAGGTCGTCGCCCAAAGTTAGAGAGCCACCGCAATGTGAGCAACCGCTATCGGCCTTTGGTAGTTGAATATCACATGTCGGGTTCTTACATACGGTACCCTCTGATGTTCGGGTCAGTACGCCACCACACTTACAATTATTCAGGCCCTCTGTCGGGTGTTCTGTCTGCCCACAATCTTCACAAGTGTACTCCGGAGTCCAATAGATTCGAGTGAGATCTCCGTGATTGGGGTGGTTACACTCCGGTTTTGATGCGTAGAGATACTCACCCTCTGTCTCTTGAGTTACTGGCCGTACTGTGGCGCAGTCTGGGCAGTACCACGCCTCATAGACCTGCTCGCCGCAGTTCTGACAGAGTCGTATTTTTGTGACGAAAGACGTCTGTTTCTCATGCCCCTGACAGTCACATGCTTGCGGCTTCGAGTAGATTCGGTGGCAGTGAATACACTTGTAGTAGCCGTCGACAGGCCAGTTGAACAGATGAATCCGGACTTCATAATCCGCAAGTTCGAATAATGTCAGGACATTGCTGGCAGCCACTTCTGCTGCGTCTGAAGAGATATCATAGGTTCTCTCAATATACTCCGTAAAGTCTTCAGGAGTAGGAGCGGCAGGGATATCGTACGCTTCATTGTCTGAATCTTGAAGCACACGATGCAGATGCCCTAGGCAATACAACGATCCTTCTGTAATTTCTGCTTCGAGAGCCGTCTCAATGTCCGTATCAGAGTCCAATCCGAGTCGGGATCGAATCTGGTTGGTTTCCCCACTACGGTCATGTGTGGCATTTCCCGCAAATTCCGCAGCGGTGTAGGGCTGTTTCGTCAGCGGTTCGGGTAATCGACCCGGATCCGTGAGGACTTCGTCTGGTGTGACCTCCTCAATGAGTGTGTATGACTTATCACGTTCGTTAGTTGGAATCGAGAGTAGACGTTGGAAGAGTTCCTCTCTCTCGTCGATCGTCGCACTAGACGCGACCATCCGCAACGGATCGTCGATACCTCGCTCCTCACGGAGTCGACGGAGACGTTTGACGAGCATCGACACGTGAGCGCCGAACAACCCCTCGTACGTATGGACCTCGTCGAAGACTAAGAACTTCGGCTGGTCCACAAACATTCGATGGGCCTGCTCGTCATTGACATTGAAAAGCCGATAATTAATCGTATCTGGGTTTGTCAAAATGATGTCCGGCGGAGATTTATGCATCTTGTCCCTAGTCAGGTGTACAAAGTCTAGGGTGTGCCCGCCATACTCTTCGATAAGTTTGAGCCGATACTCGTTTTTCTCGCTCTCAACGTAGACGTTCGGTGGGACTTCTTCGAGTGTTTCCTTATCGAGGGCCGTTTTTTCAGCTATTGTACTCGGAAGTTCGAAGTGTTCGAAGGCGTCGATAAGGTACGTGAAAGTGTCCTTATTGCTTCCTGGTACATAATTACTGTAAGGAGTATCACCATCATAGACTCCTATAGTAATTTCTTGGTCTGCAGGCAAATCGGCTTTCTCGTTGACTAGCCAGAGATACTCGATGAAGCGCTTGAGTTGGTCCTGTGCCAGCGCCTTCGTTGGGTAGGTTAGGACAGCCTTGATTCCGTTGGCTGGGACGCCATCTAGCTTGTTTCGTTTGGCCCGTAGTGCGTACTGTAGAATCGGAATGAACCAAGACTCAGTTTTTCCTCGGCCTGTCCCAGCTGCGATGAGGGCGTGCTTATCGTCGGAAAGCCACTCGATAGCCTCTTCTTGATGACGCTGTAGATATTTGAAGTTCTCTTCCGTGAACGCGTCGATAATCGGCTTATCTAGCCCGTTGGGTGCAAATGCGCCTCTTACATTGCGAGCGAACTCCGTCCACGGGGTATCACTCCAAGCAGCGGCTGGTACTCCCTCTAAATACGGGCCCTTCGATCGGATGAGCTGTTGTTCTTTCGATCGCTCCTCATCGGCCACGAACTGATCAAGGAGCCCCTGATAGCCCCGCTGATTCCCCCCAATGAGGTATTTTGCGTAGCTATCCTGCGCATGCTCACCGAGTTTGATTGGGTCGAAAGTACTCATGGGTTGGTTGTGAATTGGATCGAAAGCCGTCTGCTGAATTCTTTGAATGTCTTAAGATCGTCCAACACAGCTTCGTCTATTTCTGCGAGGGTCACCGTCTCATCTTCCAATAGTGACCAGATGACATCCTTTGCGTCATCGGTCAGGTCATCGCCAAGATCAATACTCAGCTTATGAAACTTGTCATGATTCGACTCCCACTTCTCAGGTGTAATATCATCTCGTGGTTTGCCGTCAGCTAGTTTGTTCAGAAAATACTGGTAATTTCGGCACGTTTCGTAGGCTTCGTTATCCCCGATATCCGGTATCTGAAGGAGCGTCAAAGTTCGATCAACCGAATCTAACTCTTCGTCAACATCGTCCTGAACAGTTTCTCGAACCGTGGTGGTAAATTCACGAAATCTCTCACGGTAGTTCTCGAACTTCGTGATAACGTCTCGAACGGCAGTAGCATCGTCGAAACTATCCCACTCCTTGCTTGTTAGTGACTGTAACTCACGTTCGACATCAGATTCCAAGTTCAGGATATTGTCTTCCGGGATCTTAAGTCCCATCTTGCTTGCATACTCTGACCAAATGTCGAGTTTTTGGTGCTGTTCGCGTGTCTCCAAAATTTTGTTTTTAAGATCACGAAATGCATCGTTTTTATTTGATGCGCGCTCGCGTTTCTTCTCAATATTCTTTAGCTCTTTGTTCAGGTCTTTCGCTCGTTTACTTTTACCAACCAGCGTCTCTATCCGACTTTGGACTGGCTCGGGATCTTTGACGTGCTTCTGCCCCATTAGAGATCCCCACCAAGTTCGCTTGCTAGTTTCTGACTTTCCGTCCGTACACCCTCATACGGCGTCTCGTCCGGGTCAAAGGTCTCCTCTTCTAATTCTTTAATCGTATTCTGCAGATCCTGTTCGACTGTGTCTAACTCCTCAACGAAGTCACTCAGTCTTGAGTGGATCTCTGACCACTGGCTGTATTTCATTCTCCCAACATCCCGTTGGATCTCTAGAAAGTCCCAGACACTTTCACAGTCTCTGGCACGATTGACCACGGAAGAGAGATCTTCAAGATAGGCATCTAACTTTTCGTCGTCCAACGCGGCAATCTCATCTAACAGGTCTGGTTTTGTCCTCCCAAGGGGCTTATACGCGTCTTCGAGCCCAGATAAATCGAGAGAACTATTCATACCCTGTAGGGAGTCATGAAGTTTCGTAAGGTCGGATCTCGCAGCAAAGAGGTCATCGGAATATACTTCATCGTACTCATTGATATCTCGTGCCAGGCCTCGAATATTATAAGAATTCGATTTTAAGAAAGCATCAAAGTCTGTGCTTTCCTTCCGCGTTTCACCGATTTTGAACCCAGTGATTTTTCCTTCTATATTCCTGATTTTAACCATCAGCTGTTCCAGATCAACTGAGGCTATCGCATCTTCAAGACGATCGTGTTCCACCATGTTTCGGCGAAGGTGGAACCGTGCATGGAACAGACCATTATATAATTCTAGATTATCTTTGAGTGATTTGACGTTCCCACCGAAGTCTGTTAGTGTGTATACTTGTGAGATAGCCTCCTCTGATACGGGCTTTGCGAGCGTTTCTGCGTTAAATTCGGTTCCGTTCCCCGAGAAGACGTTGAGGAGGTATTTCCCAAAGAGAGCGACTTCGTCTAATGTCGCACCATATGTCTCTTTGATGTCCATTTCAAGATCTTTTCGTAGGTCAGTGACGGCATTATCGGCCCATTCTCGCAACTGTTCGAGGTTGATGTTGTCTTCGCGTTCGAGGCTTCTGAGGTCGGTCCCCTCCCAAACTCCGATACGAAGCAGATCTAAGAGAATGGACTGGTTCATATCTCTCGTGAGTTCGATCTGGGTGTAACTGGGCTGATCCGCATTACGAACGTGTATCGGAACCCGATCAGATCCTTTTGTCCAACGGAGATATGCCGCGTCGCTCGAACGGCATCCAGGAATGCGTAGGCTATTGGGCTTATCAAAGAAGTAAGTAATAATCCGTTGAGCTCCATCTTCAATATTTGATGTCTGATTGAAATCTGACTCACCTCGAACCCATGCTAATAACTCGTTTCGTTGCTCGGTGAAGGTACCGCTCAACGAAGGCCCATCTTCATGTTCATACCCGCATTCTGGGCAGGTCCACTTCTCTCCGGTTACGTTGATCCCAGCGCTACACTCGGGACAGATTTCCTCAAATCCACCAATAGTGGGTGCCCGACCATCACTATCAATATCGAACGAATGGGGTATTTCTGCGTTAACTGTGTACTGTTCACCCTCGTCGGTTCCGTACCATTTCAAAACCTGTTCGTCTGGGCCGTCATAATTAGGATCTAGCCTATTGTCGATGTTTCCGAGTCGCTGTTTGAGTTTCTCAGCATGTTCAAATGGTGGGTTTTGATTGTCTAGCAACTCGCTAATTACGAAATTGAGATATATCCTTGGTGTCTGCTTGGTGACGTTCTTCGATTGTAGATTGTGATAGATCCGGTCAAGGAATTCCCGGTTAAACGGATACAGCCAGTTGCCGAATGCTTTTTCAATGTCGTCTTCAGATTGTCCTCGCGGTAGAGACGGCTGATATTCAATATCTGAATCCTCCTTAATTGCTTTGAGATAATTTCTTGCGAGATCGATATGGACGTTCTCCTGTTGTAAAAAGAGTGTCCGAGAGCCAGAACCGTCTTCAGCGTCCTCAGTAAGTTCCAACCGGGCCTGTATTCGGTCATCGATCGTATCCTGCGAGGCGACATCCGCTCGACGCTGGTCAATCACGTTTTGATGGACGCCAGTGGTTACTCCAATGACCACATCAAAATGGGCAGTTCCTAGATCAGAAAAGAATGATAGCACTTGATGGTCGTAAACTGTGAAACCAGTTAGGTCCTCAATGATCAGTACCGGTCGGCGATTTTGAGATTTAAAAGCCTCGTCGATATCCCTAAGGATATCTCGGATGTCACCTGCGGAGAGCATGTCTGAAACAGCTTCAGTAGCCCCCGTCTTGATTTCGCGGTAGAGATACTCTGATGGTTCAACCTGATGATGTTCATGTTCTCTTGTTACATCTGGGAATTTTTCTAGCAGGGAACCGAGTTCATCCTGCTCAATCGGTTCGAAACTAACACTTGCGTCAGGATCGTCGAACGCATCGACATATGTCTCTAAGTTGGATCGAACTTTCGACTCAAACGCGTCGTCCTTCAGGAAATTAACGGTCGCTTCCTGACTTCCTTTGAACCGATTAATAATCTTTCCTGTTACCTCTCGATAAATACCCTCCATCGGGAGATCTCGTAAATATTTTGCGTCCTCGAAGTCCCATCCCTCAAGATCTTCGGTGAGAAGTTCGACGACCTCCCGTGGTTCACGGATGTGTCGTGGAATGAGTATCGGTTTGTGCGCGAACTCATCATCATCGGCTGTCGCAGTTTCATCTTGTATCTGATAATCTAGCCACTGGCAGAGTTCGGATTTTCCGCTCCCGCTTTCTCCGACGACAAAGAATAGTCTGTTTGTGTCCTTTTTTGTTGACTTTGTGACTGTCTCTAGAACAATATCTTCTGATACGAGACTCTCGCCTTCATTAGACCAAGTATCGAAGGCCTTGTTCTCCTCAACTCGGATTCGATTGATCGGGACGTGAGTTTTTTCAAACTCGTCTCGATTCTTTTGTTGAGCCTCCTGTGTGATATATTTGTCAACAACCTCTGCATCCCAGTTTTTCGGATATATAGTACTCATCAATTATCACTCACTCGGAGTGTCAGCTCATTATATTTCTGCCCGTTAATTTCGACAACTCCTCCAAAGTCACTTGCCTGATCGAGTTCAATAGAATTGTTCAACTCTGCCTGTTTCAGAGCCTGTTCGAAGTATTGGGCCATTGTATTTCTGTTCGTTGTGGAATATACCGGTAGATACGTCTCATCGATTTCCTTCATCATTGACTCTATCTTGATTGGCGTGTTTGGAGGGAAGCTATCTTTTAGCAGATTCAAAAGCAACGACTGGGAAATCGACAGTAGGTGGGTGTAATTCTCGTCAGAATCACTATTGACGGGTGAAACTACTCCCAACATGGACATAGTTCGTGCCCAGTAATTGATCTTGTTCTTGTTCCAGCTGATCGAACTCCATTTTGTGCTCAGTAGGTCCTCTAACTGATTTTTAGTATCGAAGTATCGTTCATCTTCTTCAGTGAGGGTATCAAGGACACCGAGATATACGGCGTCTTCTCCGGTTTTCGCACGTAGGCCTTTTAAAAGTGCTACTCGGGGAGAAACAGCTTCCAAGTGTTTGTCTTTAATAATATACCCATCTTGTTTCTGTACAAGCTGGTTTGACTCCTCGAGGAAGTCGATCGCATCTTCTAGCGGTTTCCGAGAATCACTCTGGTTAGGGTCATTAGCATCTCCCGGGTAATAGCGTTGGAGAAGTACTGATCTCTCGATGGGCCCACATCGAGCAATGTGCTTCCATAGGGCCAAGGTGTCGTCGCCGGTTACGTTACGTCCTAGTAGTGACATCTGTGAAATTTGCCCGACTATATCGGGTTGCTACTTCCTCTCAAAGAATCAGGGCCTATTTAATAAACTTGTTCGTTAAGTTGAAGGAATGCGAAATAAATACGCTCCTAGACACAGCGATACCATTAATTGGCTCTTGATAATTTTTCAAAATCGCCGCAAATATTGTATTTATGGCCATATTAGCGTGGGATTTTGGAGATATGTGTCGGATTAGTTAGCTTATGAGGTTCTATCCCAGAAATTAGCTCTTTTTAATGGTGTCATTCAGTATTTGCTTGACGGTAATCCCTTACCTGTTCTGCTTCGAAATCGAACTTTTGGAGTTCATTCAGAATGTGGTCACGGATTACGGAAATGTCTGCTTCGACCCAAGGCCGAATTGTTGCCTGAATATGTTCCATGTCGTCTCGAGTAACTTGTGACGCGAGAAATTCAAAGAAATCCCAGGTTCGAACACTAGGATGCACTTCGGAAAACTCGAACAGGTCTGCGATTCGTGTTGGCTCTCGATCCATACTAGTGGCGTATTCAACTGCTGCTTCATGAATCCAGATGTTCAGAGTTTCATCAAGGGAGAGGTAATGAGTGGGTAGTTCGTGCTGAATGTAGTAGATTGCTGCTCCCTCATATCCGAATTCTGCGACGTTTTCGATTGTTTCGGTTAACGGCTTTTTTCGATCAGCATCGTCAAGTCGAAAATCGGACCGATCCACTACGAGAAACAACTTGTCTAACTGGTCCTCATTATACGCGCGAATGAGTTTCTGGGTTGTGCTTGATTTTCCTTTGTTTTCAACCTCTTGATTGGTGTACTGACAAAGGTGTTGCTCAGAAATCTCCGACCAAGTGCTATCCGAACCGTAGAGGTGGTAGGTGAATTCAAGTCCGGGAGTTATAGAGTACTCAAAACAGTTATCTTCACCATTTAGAACTTCGTCAAAGGTAACCGACGATCCATATCCGAGCCAAGAATTTGGAAAAGTATAGTCTGTGACTCCCCACTTCGATAGAAGTGGAAGGCTTCGAAGCCAACCCATGTTTCCCCGATCACTTCCACCGGTTGCGGAATCAGTCATAACAATAATCGAATCAGTACTGATTCCTGCGATTGTGTCGGCCTCCATTATACACACAATTTCGGCGTTATAATTTACACGTTTCCCTAATTAGTTGTCAGATGTGTAATTATTGTGAGAGGCTTCAACAATACAATTCTGCAATATGCCGCTTAGAATGCTGATTGGCGATATCTACTTATCCTGGCTATTAACCCAGAGGAGAGCGTTTCCTACCTTTTGAGATGTAACCAAACCTTTCTCTTCCATTACTTGGAGGCGTTTATATGCAGTATCATGCGCACAACCCACCCGATCAGCAATTTCTCCCGTTCCGGCCATCCCCTCTTGTTCATTAATAGCATCAAGGAAATCCTGCGTAGGGTATTGGCCAGTATATTGACCAGTATCTTCATCACGGCCGGGCATTACTTGACGATTCTATTCGCTTCTGATTAGTCCTGACGGTATTTTCACCACCATTATGAGAACTCCGAAAGGTATTTACCACTATGAGTTCTCATAATGGATGTGGAGCCCAGCCCCGACGGGGCGTGACGATCAAACGAATGCCTGGGTGGTAGTGACACCCGGGCTGGGTTTCCCACGGACGTGAGAATCCCATGGTACAATCAAATCTGAGGTATAAAGAGGTTATCGGTGAACAGTTAATTGAATCTATAAACAAACTACAAAAAATTGCGCTCGGGGAAGGGCCGGCAGAATGTCAGATATGCGATCGGAACCTCCGGGAAGGCGACGACCTAACGGCCTATGCCTTCCGGGCGGCTGGCAACCCCATTTTTGAAATCGGATACGTGATGTGCGGGGACGACGAGCACGTGCACCCGACAGAGTTCATGCGCGGCGTCCACGAACTCGTCGTAACAGGCCGCATCGGCCTGTGTTCCGATGTGGCGACCCAGTCATCGTGGCTCGTACTCATCGCCCCAGAACCGATCGTGGCGAGCCGACCCACATCGAGCGACGCCCACGCGATCGGTGAAGAGACGACACGCGAGACTGACCCGCTCCACACACACCAGGCCACCGAGGCGGATCCGACATCACCGTTCGGAGGCATCCACGCGCGCGGGTCCACACAACTCGAAGGGGCCACCGAGCACACGGCTGATTACTCCCAGAGAGACGGAACACACCAAGCCGAACACAACGAGCGGAACCACCAACAGGCGACCAACCAGAGAGGGGCCGAGTAATGCCCCCGGCATTCGACACCGAACACCTCGATCACGAGATGTCGCTCCCGGACGACATCGAGAACCTCACACTCCCGGATCTGTACGTGGGACTCGAAATCCCGCTACTCGCGCCGGGCGATGGGATCGTGACGGATCGACACCACGCCTCGGCGGACCGGTACGAAGCGGACGACCCGCAGAACCAAATTGGCGGGATGGTGTCACCGTTCCCATTATCGGGCTGGCTCCGCCACGGCTGTGAACGCGTGATACAGGTGGCGGGCGGCACGGCGTGCCATCCGGGCGAAGCGAACGCGGACTACATGCTCGAGGACGTGTACGAGCGCGACCTCGACGCGGGCTATCACGAGAAGGGGTCGTGCGTCGACGCCGACGCCGGCTGCGTCCTCTACGACTTGTTCGGTGGGTTCAACGACCGGGCGGGGCGACTCGTCCGCCGACCCCTCCGGTTCTCGCCGATTCGCCGGCAAGTCGACGTCCTCCAAGGCGAAGCGGAAGCACACTACCGGCAACTGAACACCCAGGTGCGCTCACGGAACGCCGAGGACGACGGGCAACCGCTGCGGATGGCGTCCCGAGACGTCGTCGGAAATCTCGTTGGGACGTGGAAACTCTCGCTGCGAGAGCTGAAGCCGGAGTACGTTGGGCTGCTCGTCGAGGCGGTCGATTACCTCGATGCACATAGCGACGAGTTCGAACTCCAACTTGGCGGCGCGCGGAACTTCGGGGCGGGCATGGCCGAGGCGCGCGTCATCAACCCGCTGTACACGGATGCCGAGATCAAGCGAGTGTACAATCGCGCCCAGGACGCCACCTCGGGAATGGCGTGGAAGGATGACCTGTGGCGAGAGTGGGTGCGCCAGCAGTTCGTGAAGCCGCTGCAAGAGCGGGTTAACGGCGATGCGGGGGCGACATAATGCCTCCGGCGGCAACGGATGAGGCCGCGAACGTAGACATGGCGATCGCGTACCGCCACGATGTCCACAAATTGCGCGGTCGCCAGCACGGGTCAGGTCGTGACGAACTGTTCGACGTGCCGGTGAACGACTCAGTCCCGATGCAGGCGGATCGAGATGCGGCGCTGCTGAGCCGGCCTGAGGGGGAACCCGAACAGACGGTTGCGAATCACGCGTCGCCGGCGCGGCTGTCGCTGCTCACGGGCTCAGTACTCGAAACGGGGGCGGTTCCCGTACAAGAGACCGCGATTGAGCCGTTGATCGATGGCTCCCCAGACGAGCTCCACGCAGCGTGGCTGACGAGCGAGACTGCGGCACTGGTGAACGAGTCGGTGTATCTCCCGTACTCGTCGCTCAAGTACCACGTGTTGCTGGTGGCGGCGATGCTCGACGCATATCGGGCGGGCCACGCATTTGACGACCTGTATCTGGTTGCTGAGCCAGGGCCGGACGCGCCCCCACGAAATGCGGAGCGAGTAACGAGACGAGAAGCAGCACTCGACGCAGACTGCGTAATCCCACACCAAACGGTACTGTGGACAGAGGTAGTGACGATGCGGCTGACGGCGTCACCAGACGGACCCGCAGCGTGGCTTGGCCCAGAACCGGCTGAATCGTTTGCTGATACATGGAGTCGGGTGTCAGGGTCGCCCTTTGGACGGGAGGCACAGTGGTGGCGACACGTCGACGCACAACTTCGTCGCATCCGGTCGTGGTCGACAGCGCTAGAGTACATCGAAGACGCTGTCGCGGAGGATTCGCGCGGGACGACGGGGGTGAGCGAGTGACCCGCCGACACGATCGTGACTGGCGAACCGCTGACCCCACCCATGCGATATGGTCGGGCAGTGAGCCCGTGGGGCGGACTGACTGTCCGCCGGCGTCGCTAGTGGGTGGGCGTCGACGTCTGCTGGCCCGCCCAGGAGCGCACGCGACACTGCCGGCTCGACGAACGTCGCCGACAGCTGGGGGCGCACACCACCCCACTCTCGAGCAAATCCAAGCGAACCTGCGGCCCAGCGTCCCAGCGGAATGGTCGGGCCGTGAATCCGCGGGACGGGCTGCGAGCCAGCGTGCCGGACCGGTGCGTGCGTGCCGATGGCGGGCGGGTCGATCCACCGCAGCTACCGATCGTGTGGGACGTGAACATGGCACAATCTCTACTCGAAGCGACGGGGGTGTGGCGTGACGACGATCCAACAGCTGGTGTTCGAGCTGACGACCCCGTATGCGGGGCGGCCGTACCACGTGTCGGGCAACGCGCTGTTTCAGGCGATCGCGGCGGACGTCGACGACCGGACGCGACGCGAACTACAGGTGAGCCATGCGATGTTCGCGCCGTCAGAGTACGGCTCCTACCCGAGCGAACACTCACAAGACGGGTATGCTGGCAAACTCGGCGGGTCGCTCCCCCCGGTCGAGTCGTACGAGGACCTGTTCCTGTTTCGTGATGCGGCCCAGCGATGGCTGCTGCCCTCTCGGCCGCGCGATGCGCAGAATACGATGGATCGCCAATCCCACGGCGGGCGGCTCACAGTCGCACCGGAATCGTTCTTCGGCGTCCCCGAACACCAGCGGAATTCGAAACGCCGAGTGGAATGGTACGTCCACGCGTATCTCCACAGCGAGCGCGAGGGCGTGCTCCCGCTTGATGAGAGCGTGCTCAATAGGATTCAGCTGGGCGGTGCTCGGAACTACGGGCTCGGGGAAGTGTCGCTTGCGGACTCACAAGTCGTCGATCTCGACGCACTGTCGTTCGACGGGTTGCGGGGCCACGACGCGTACACCATCGAGCTGGTGACACCATACGTCTTACAGAGTGAGAAACCGGGCGCAGACAGCCAGTCGATGCCCTGGTGGTGGGATACGTCGGTTACGGGCATGGGAAGCGATGCGCCGGCGCGAGACCGGCGGTTACGACGCCGCGAAGAGCGGCTCGTTGGGGAGACCGCGTATGAACTGGCGACGGTCGATCACGGCCAACTCGTCGGCTACGCCGGAGACGACCCGGTACAGACGGCGAAGAATGGCGTACTCCGCCTTGGAACACATGCACGATTCGGATTCGGTGAACTACGAGTACGGCCAGCCAGCCACGATCGTGTGCCAGAGCGAGGTGAGGTGGCGTAATGCTCGACCAGGTGGCCTTTGATATCGAGACGACCGGCTTCGACGTCGACGATGAGGTAACCGTCGTCGGGTTTGCGATGCCGATGGGGGTTCGGGTGTTCGTCCAAACGGACGGACGGGCAGCCGGCGACGTCGAGGCCAACGTGAAAGCGCGGCTGTCGGAGACACTCGTGAACGTCTCGACACACCTCGATGAGGCCGCGCTGCTGGCGGCTGTGGCGGCGTTTGTTGGCGAGCGGATACAGGACGCGGAGACACTCCTCATCGCGTTCAACGGCGAGGTGTGGAGCGGTGGCTTCGATCTGCCGTTCCTGCGGAGTCGGTACGCGGCGCACGGGATGGCGTGGCCGTTCGATGTGGCGTACGCGGACGTGTTGCCGGTCATTTCGGATCGGTTCAACACGACGGTTGACGGCGAGGAACAGCGCGGGTTGGCGGCTGTGTACGAGCTGCTCGGCGACGGGACCTACAGCGGAATCGATCCGTTTGACGACAGTGCGGCGGCGGTGACCGCCTTCGAGGAGGGGCGATTCGACGAACTCGTCTGCCATAACCTGGCGGATATCCTGCGGACACAGGCGCTCGGCCGGGTTGCTGAGCGGTACTGCGGGAAGGCGGAGTTCAACGTGAAATCGCTCTCACCGACACGAGACGCGTGAGTCTGGCTCGGTGAGCGGTTGCGGCGCGTTCCCCAGCAGCGGGGCTGCTGATTGAAGCGATACACCACGGGAATGAGCGATGCTGGCGGTCACAGTGCGGTCGAAATCGACTACGGAACGATATATATGACAGACGAAGCAGACGATGCGACGGCTGACGGAACAGACAACGAACCAACAGCGGACGAGGAGCCGGCCGATGCCGAGACGCCATCGGACCAGTTAGAGACGGCGTCGATGAACTCGGACGCGGAGCGGAACGAGACGGTTGATCAGGCGACGCAGAAGAAGGTGTTAGAACGCGACCGGTATCGCTGCCGGATGTGTAATGTGAAAGCGCCGGCCGCTGGCGGCCTGGCAGATCTCGAGGTCCACCACGCAGATCGGGATCCGGATGGTGTCGGCGAACACGACCCAGCGAATCTCCTCACGGTGTGCCGGAGTTGCCACTCGTGGCATCACATGAGATCGACGCCCAGCGATATACCCATCCGGCTGACGGAAGCCGATGACAAGGAATTGAAGTCCCACGAGTACGAGATTTTGCGGATCCTCTATGACAACGGCCCACTCCGCACAAAGGAGATTGCGGAGGAATTAACAGTTGAGATGACCCGCACGGCTGTTCGAGAGCGGTTGTGGCATTTGGGCGGGCTCGATAATGAAGTGGCTGAGCGGGCAGAGCCGCTCGTGACGAAAGATATCGCTACCCAAGAGTGGGGACTCCTCGATGATATCGTGACGAGCGCCCGTGGCCACATCCCTGATGACCCGAAATTGCTCGTCCAACGAACAGAAGACGAGCTCATGCGACGAGCGCTCGATCGCGGCTGTGACCGCCAGACGGTGATGGAGGTGTTCGACATCTCGCGGCGCGGCACATTCTACAAGGAGACGCGCTCGAAGATGTACGACTTCCCGCTCGACGCGTTCAGCAGGGGCGGGCGGCCGCGGGTTTCGAAGGAAGCGTCAGATGAGGGGGACTCGTCGACGGCGGCGAGAGGACCGGACGAAGCAGAGGCGATACAGAATGCGGCTGCCCGGGCGAGCGAGGTGTCTGCCGATGAGGATGACGAGTCTGCCGCCGAGATCGTGTCGGATGCGAGTGAGTCAGTGGGTGAGGGGGGTCAGGAAGAGATAGGTGGAGGGGCTGCTGCGGATAGCGTTCAAATGCTGTTAGAGGAGGCGCTTGACGCACTGCGGGACAACGACGACATCGAGGAGTAGCCCGCTTTCAGGCGGATTTTTTGTGGTGTAGTCGTGGTGACGCGGGGGATCTTGTGTGGTGTGTTTTGGGTGACGAGACCGATGATTACGAAATTTGACTGATGAACGACCTGATCTGGTACCTGTGCGAGATATAGGGTGCGAACGTGGTACGAACTGAGCGCAATCTATGGGAGAGAGTGATCGCTCAGTACAGACCAAGCAGACATCGCTCAGTATAGGTCACTCACTGGCTGGTCAATACGAGAGAACAGTTATGAGAGTCTACGGTAATGTGATTGAAAGTGGATTCATATCCTAAATTTATCCTCACTGCTGCGACGGGATTACTGATTGGAATACCGCTGTGTCTAGCTATATTTGCTCCCGAAATACTCTCCGCCGAACTGTTCACTAGCCTTGGATTCTGGGTTCCGATAGTGATTCTCCTCCTCGTGATGGTATTTGGATTCTGGCTAGGTCAGAAGTCGAATCTCACGTAATCCGCTCCCGGTGGTAATCACTCAGGATGAATTCTTCAGCGATCGGCTGTTTCACCACACTATATGTCTGAAGAATAGGAGTTCAACAGAGCCACGGATGTGAATTAGCGACTATGCTGAGATATCAACCTTGAGGTCCCTTACCGGTCCTGAATGAAGCATTGATGTGGCTTGGACCTCATCACGAAGTCCTAACATTTCGATCTTCTCGTAAAAGTCGCGTACCGCATCGCCTTCTCCTTTGTCCGGGCCACCAATACCGATACATAATCCTGAACCGTAGATGACGACTGTTGCTCCATCTTCGTACTCATATAGAAGCCCAGAGAATTTCTTGGGTTCGTATTGGGCCCTGTCCAAGCCGAGGCCGATTGCAAGAGCATTGAGATTGTACGTTCCCTCTAGCATCACGGCCGCTACGTGTTCGTTCGGTGAAAGCCTACAGAGGATTTCGGGGAGTTCTAATCTCGTATCCCACACTTCCGGGTAGTCACGAATATCGTCTCCTCGCTCCGCGTCAATGCCATCGATTAGATACCACTCTCCGAACGGGACCTCCGGGGATTCTCCGCCTAACGCATCAGCGGTAGAAGTGAGGAAATCGACTGCCGGCTGTGGGTGCTTCATATCGAAGCCCACCGCTGGTTTCGCAATAAGACTGATGACTCTGTTGAAATCCTCAATAGGTTACGTGTTGCTCCGGTTGTGGTCAATACAGGGGATCCACATACCGGAGTTGTGACGGCCGATTTCTGTCGGGTGTTACCGTGTGCTGGGAAATATTAGGAAGAACGCGATTCCTAATCCGATGCCCGTTCCGATTGAGCGATGAATCTCAATTGGGCCGGCAAATAGTAATTCTTGAACGAAGAGCGAGCTTAAGACTCCAACAACAAACCCGAAGAGCCCCATCTGCCGAGAAGACCAACGAGAGCTAGTTATATTGAATGTTAATCAACACTCAGTGATACATATTTGCTGTTCGGAGTCCCAGTTTGAACTCTATTGACGAGTTCGCAGCTCTAATCGACCGGCTGTTTCAGTCGATAATATATCTGAGGAAGAGCATTTCAACAGAGCCGATCATTCAATATTTTCTGGGATAACAAGATGTTCGATTTCCTCATAAGATTCGAATAGTGGCGAGTGGGCTTCCGCGTGTTCTGGGGGTGCCTCTTCGGAGAATGACTCGGGTGAAGGAGCTTGACGCATTGCTGCTAATTGGTCCCGCAATTCACCTTTCGTAGCACTGAGCAGATCTCGGTCGGGCCATGAATGTACTGGTGGTCCGTCTACTTCCTTTGATTTCTGTTGTACCCAGTTCAGGTGCTTCAACGCGTACTCTACCCATTCACCCGGATCTTGTAACCGATAGAATTCGTTAGCAGCACCAGAAAGGCCAGCTTCTTGTAATGCCTGTACCATCATCTCGAAATTCTGTCCACGGGGATTGATTGGCTCGTGGAACACGACACTCGGTTGTAGGGCTATCGCCCGCGTGAGCAGCCGGTGAAGGCCATGTTCGTCCATCGTCGGGTACGTTGGCGACATAGATATGAATACGGAGACTCCCTCTAATTGTAGCATATCGAGTGTCTGCCATCGGGTGAGTGGAGGTGGAGCACCAGGCTCCAACGCGTTCACCATCTCGCGGTCAAATGATGGGATCGGAACACGCATCGAGCAGCTCTCACGCTTCTACCCCGCCGAGGATTATCACCAGAAGTACAAGCTCCGGTCCGTCTCCTCGCTCATGGACGCGTTTGAGGCGGCGGGATACGGTGACGACGAGTTGCGGGAATCGCCGATCGCTGCCAAGCTGAACGGGTATGCCGCCGGACACGATGTCGGCATTGACGAGGAACTTCCGACACCCGATCGCGGGACAGCCTAGACTGTCAGGTCGTCCCCGATGAGACCCGCAAGTTCACTGAACTACCGGCGGAGCGCGGACGAGCGAACGTTGATACCTGGCTCAGAGAGCTACCTCGTACTCGGAAGCCAGTGTCTCGAACCCTTCCCACCGCGGTGTGTTATCCGATGTGATCTCTCCTTCTGAGCGAAGAAATTCTATGAGTTCCGTCACGATGTCCTCGATACCATAATAGCTCGCGGAATCTTGGAAATCGTCGTCCGGCAACTCCTCTTGTACGACGAGCAAGAATTCCAACAGGGCCAAAGATCAAAGTAGCACTAAACCAATCTCAGTACTCATGAGCGATTCTCACGACAGAACGGTCGTCACTGTCACGAGCCAGGGGGAGATGACGATCCGCCAAGAGTTTCGTGAGAAGCTCAACATCGACACGCCGGGACGAGTCCGATTTCTTGAAACTGAGGAGGGAGAGGTTGTGATTCAATCGGTCAAGCGCCCGTCCGATGTTCGCGGTGGACTTGCGTCTGAGGGCGAAAAAGAAGAGAGATCAGCCACGATGGAACTCCGTGACGAGCGAGATCGAGACAAACAGAAGACCGATAAGGAGGATGGGCTGTCAGAGCAAGATGGATGACGGCCATCTTCGATGTCGAGCGTTACTGGTCCCTAAACTCCACTGTGTAGCCGTTATTGCGGAGTGCTTCAACGAGCTCATCTCCACGCTCGATTGTGAACTCATGGAACGAGTTAGTGGGGCTATCTGCCGAATACAGCTCTGAGTCGATATTCTCCGGAATTTCGTTCTGATGGGTATCTTCTTGGACAACAACGGGCTGGCTGGGTACGTGGGTAGAACTGCTTTCTTCTGACATTCGAACATCTCTCGTTACAACCATTCGGCTATTTGAATTCCGATTCTAGCTTCTGTTGAGGAGGCTATGCGACGCGATCGCAGACGCCGAAATGGGACTGCTGCAGTCGGAGTCTACCAGAGCCTTCGACTGCGAGACAGGAAGAGAACCGAAGCAGTACCCATCACCCGACACTTTTCGTTGGGACTTGTGTTATGTGACGTATGGATATCGATCGAGCTCGTGGTGTTCTCTGTGGGATCGCCTGTGGGGACGCGCTTGGCCGGCCGGTTGAGTTTATGCCCGCCTCCGAGATTCGTGCTGAGCACGGGCGACTCGACGAGATGATCGGACACGGAACGTGGAACCAGCCCGCTGGGACGATCACGGACGACACCGAGCAAGCGCTGTGTATCGCACAGAGCCTCGCCGAGCAACATGAGTTCGATCCCGCGGACATTGCCGAGCGGTTCGTCGCGTGGTATGACAGTGGGCCGTTCGACATCGGGCGGATGACGATGAAGTCGGTGAGCCGGCTGAAACACGGTGACGAGTGGGATGAAGCAGGCCAGCACGTCTGGGAGAACAGTCCGGAGGGTCAGAACGCGGGCAACGGGAGTGTGATGCGATGCGCACCGCTTGCCATTCCGTACGCGACGAACTGGGATCGACTTTTCGAGGTGAGCCGCCAGTCCTCGCAGATCACCCACGCCGATCCGCGGTGTACGTACGGCTGCGCGGTGCTGAACCTCACGGTGGCTGGTCTCCTCGAGGACGCGGACACGCCGTTACAGGACGCGCTTGACAGCGTCGGCTCAGACGCGCCTGGTGAGCTTGTGTCGGCGCTTCAACCCCTCGCTCGTGGCGACTCACCAGACACGTTGGAGACGTCGGGATACGCCGTCCACTCGCTACAGACGGCACTCCACGATGGGCTGTTCGCTGAGAATGCCGAGGAGGCAATCGTGACTGCGGTCAATCGCGGCGGAGATACCGACACGATCGGGGCGATTGCGGGTGCGGTCGCAGGTGCGCGGTTCGGGGCGTCACAGCTTCCGGAGCGGTGGATGAGTGCCATCGATGAGGTGGGCGAAGTCGAATCCCTGGCAAGTCAGCTCCCGAGTTTGTCGTGAACCTCCTGGCTCCCTCACGGCTGACGGGTCAGCGAAGTACGGCTCAATCACCGTGGCGATAATCGTACGTTAGAATATGATATTTCAAAATATCATAATTCGCTCTTGATACTGGCGTGCCCACAACTGATCGATCGGGGCCGAGTCGTCAATTAGTCGCAGTGAAGAAGGTCGCTACAGATCGAGTACCACTCCAAAAGAGATTGTGAGGCAGTGTTCGAACCGGTGGAAACAACCCACGAAGCAGGAATCGGGTTTGGACTCACACTCAGCATCGAGCCCGTTGCTGCGCTTGGTGGAAGACTCAGTTGCCAAGTCACCCTCACATCGAATCGACGAAAGTGAGCAATCCGAGCGCGACCACCAACCCCAGTGCCGCGACGAAGAGGTCGATTCCCCACCGAAGGAGCCAGTCGCGTGCTCGGCCTCCTTCGGGGCGAATCCCGAACCGGACCGAGAGGTGGCGAACGATGACGACCCAGGTGACGAGCACGAACCCGAATAGAAACGGCCACACGTCGATACCGAGTCGAACCTGTACGATGTAGACTGGGAGCACGCCGATCAGTATCGGCATCGCCGCGATCCGAGCTACAGCACGGAACGGCCGACGCTGCAGTGTCGGAGGGTCGCCGGCAACCAGGTTGGGGACCGACACGCCACACGATCGGAAGCTGGCGGCAATCTCGCGGAGTTGTCCACGCGGGATGAGGAGCCCCTCTGGCTTCGTGAGAGTGAGCGACCGGTAGCGGACCCGAGCGGCAACGATCGGCCCGAGCGGAATCAACTGTAGAGACTCTACCCCGGTGAGGTCGATTGTCTGTTCGTCAGCGCCGGTCGCCGCCGCGAACTGCTCGGTCTCGGGGTCGTCGTACTCGGGCTCGATCACCAGGGTGCGAGTCTCGGGAGTAAGCCGGTAGCGGTTCGTCTTGAGCCCCGCACTCGAAAACCACACCATCAACCACAGGCACGCACAGACGATGACGTACCCGACGGCTGCCCGCGAACCGAAGACGGCCGTCGACCCGAAGACTGCGAGCGGGAGGGCGACGAAAAGGCCGACCCAGACCGCAGGATACATCGTGACGATGAATGCGGCCGCCCGGTGCGGCAGCCGACGAATGCCGTGAAGGGTCGTCTCCCACCGTTGGCCGGGGGCTGCTCGTGTGGTGTCCGTGGAGGGCATATCGAATCTCTCACGAGACGTCGACTAAATACCCCGGTGAGCCTGGCAAGCAGTTTTATCAGTTCGTTGCGTCTGTCGGCTCGTGAGCAGCGACGTCGAAACGAGTGACTGGGCACGTCTTGATTCGTGGTTTGACGCGTACCTCGGCTCTGAGAGCGGTGTGGCGGCGTATCGGTCTGATCGGGACAGAGTGCTACGGGGCTCGGAACAGGAGTGGGAAGCGATTGATTCAGTATCTCAGCTCGGTTCAAGCTCGGAATCCACGATGGTCTGTCGCCCTGCGCTCCGAGTCACGAACCAAGGCCAGTTGGCCGGGTGGTGGACCGAGCTCGATTCGTGGTGGGAGCTCTTCAGTGAAGCTGGTCACGAGAAGGCGATCGAGATCGCCGATTTACTTGAGCAATCCAACGACGCGTGGGCAGCGTCCGCGGCTCCCTTCGAGACGGAGCCGCTCGCTACGGACATCACGGGGACGCAAGCGCTTCGGGGACCGGTACGACCGAGCGGTGAACTCGACTGGTCGCAGTGGCTCGCGCAGTTGCTTGAGCCGTCTGCGGCGCTCGCCGGAGAATTGTTCGGCGTACCGAGTGAGGACCCACCGAACGAAGTACTCCGGGAGGCTCGACTTCCGAAACACGACGGCGGGCGACGCCGGGCGGATATTCTGGTTCGACATCCCGACTACGGGGTCTCGATCGAAGTAAAACTCGGCGACGACAACTATCGGAAAACGCCGGAGACGGCTCGACTCGTCGAACGGCACTACGACGACGTGCGTTGGGACCACGTCCTCCTGTTACCGAAGCGACAGCGTGACCGTCTCGATACGGTCGTGTCGCCAAGTATCGATGAGCGACCGGACGGGACGCGTGAGATCGTGTGGGACGAGTCGGGACCGGTTACGGTCCTGTACTGGCAGGACATCGCTGCGGCGGTTCGGGCGGTACTACGGCGAGGCGACGTCGTCGACGATCACTGGGCGGCCAATGCGTTTCTCTTCTGTGCGGCGGTTGAACAGCAGATCGCTGGCTTCCAACCGCAGCCGACGATCGATCGAATGGTCGACCCTTCAGGCGTCGTCGAGACGGTGCGACCGATCGTGGTCTCGGAGACACTCGACGAACAGTTAACGTATCTCCGGTCGAGACTCGACCCATGACCGAATTTCTGACCGAGGGGTTGCGTTCGGATCGCTATCTCAAGGCGCTCCAACTGATCTCGCAGTTCGAAGACGAGATCGAGGCACGCCTCCGCGTGTTCGATCAGGAGATGGTTGATGAACAGCCCGAGCTCTTCGATCCGGAGACGGACATGAGCGTGAAGACCAATCGAAACTCCGGGTCAGCACTTGCGATTCATCGCATCAATCACGAGATGGAGGGACCGAAGGCACCGGCGAATCACAGGCAGCGACTGAACGTACACCTGTATTGGATGTCTCCGACCGACTACGATCGAACCGACGTCGACGGTGCGCTGCGAGCGTTCGGCTACAAGATCAAAGGTGCTGACGAAGCTGTTGACCAAGCGGTTGTTGACCGGACGCGTGAGGGTGACTGGTCTCTTTCAACGGCGGGTAATCCGTTCGATTCGAACACTGTTTTCTACAAGCACGTCGGATCGGTCGACGAACTTGAGGCGGCGCAGGCGGAGCTCGTTGACCACTTCGCAACGTTTGGTGGACGGTACAGCGGGAACTGAAGTTGGGGCCGTGTACCGTCAATGAGGTCTACGGGCGACGCAACCCCGATCGGGGCAATCAGTCACAAACATATTATATGTGAACTGGTCAATTGCGATAGTAGTCGATGCCCCTCCAATTTGACGGTGGAGATCGAATCCGAAACCCGGACCGTACTGATTACGAGGTCGGGAACCGGTTCAAAAAGGTTCTAGAGACGCTCCCAGATTCGACGGTCCCGGAAGCGCTAGTGATAGTCGGGATTCTGACTCGTGAGCTAACCCCTGTCGATGCCGATCCGTCAGCGCATCGGGAAACAGCGGCGACGATTACAGACCCACCGTCTGCTGAAGTACCCGTTGAGACGGTTCAGCGGACTCTTTGGTTGCTCAACGAGGTTCGGGGATCACTCTCTACGGAGCGCAAACAAGCGGTCGGAACGATACTCTCCACTTCAGGATTGAACACGCCAGGAGGGCCTGAACCCGAGAGGGCCCAAATGAGCGAGACGGACGAGAGTGTCGACTCGAACGCCGATAATTCGAACTCGACTGCGGGGGACGTACACGAAGGTAGAGACGGGCAAAACAGCCCTGAGAGGAACTACGAGTGTGAGTTTTGTGCGGAGCCATTTGCTGGGGAGCGTGAGTTGATGGCTCATCTAACGTCGTGTACTGAGCGGCCCGATGGTGCTCGCTTTGGGTGCGATCACTGTGACAGCACATTCCATTCTCAGCACGCAGTCGACCGCCATGTCGAACGCACTCATGATCCGGAGCCAGAGGAACAGACCGTACATCGCTGTGCTGACTGTGGCGCTGAGTTCGACGCGCCGATGGATCTACTCAGGCACAGAGTGAGTCATACGGGACACTCGAACGATCTCGCTAACACGGACGATTCCTCAACACCAACTGGTGGACAGCAGCTGAACGACGAATTCGTGGCCCGCGACGATGTCGGTGTTGTTGACGACTCTAATCCGGAGGATGGTTATGGATTCATTTCGACAAGTGAGGTGACTAATGATGTGTTCTTTCACGTGAGCGACGTTGCTGGTCGATTCCCTACAGAGGACGACCTACTACAGTATGATATTCGTGAGACTGATCGTGGGTACGAAGCGATCAATATCGAGCACAAAAAACGGACAGAGTCGTCAATCGACCCATTCGCCAGCACACGCACACGCTGGGGAGAGAATTGATCTTAGACTACTCCACGACTAGTGATTGAGGAGATCGTGTGGCCTGGGCTATGAGGTACGTGGGATGCCATGGGGTGCCTCTCTCGGCTATTAAATAATTCAGGACCGATTCTAACGAGTGTGGTTCACTCGTCGGGGTTCGCATCATCCAAGAGCAAGAAGCCCCTTTCAACGCGGATTACGACTTCATCTGTTTCTTCCGGATCAATACCTTGCTGCTCAAGTTCCTCTGCGGTCAGGAATACCGGAACTCCAATCGCACCGTCTTTGTCGGTTCGATTAATCTTCGCTTTTCGCAGTTGCTCAAAGACGCTTTTTGAATCATCTATTTCTTGATCGATATGGCGGGTCATGGAACTCCACTCGTGGCAGAGATAGTGTCTGGTTTCGATCCCTTGCGGACTCTCGGTATCCTAATTTTTAGCACAGTATTTCGGGCTAATTTGTGTTCACTTTTAAAACCTCGTAGCAGACACCTCCCGAAATTGAATCATCTCAACGCTCTGCTGTGGTAAGCGATGTGTGGTTAGTTAAATATCTTTGTCGACAAGAACTATGTTTGTTGCCAGTGGACATTTTCTTGAGAAATAGTTCGATGACAAAACATGTAGCGACCTATCCCACCGACGAACAGTTAGAGCGGTGGAAGCGTGAGGCGGCGGAGATGGATATGTCGTTCTCAGAGTGGATTCAAGCAATGGTCGAAGCAGGGATGAAAAAATTCAGCCCATCAGTTGAGCGAGACGAGGACATCAACGACCTTCGAAAACAGCGGAACAATCTCCGCAAAGAGCTAGAAGCCAGGAGATCACGCGTCCAAGAGTTGGAAACCGCACTCTACCAAGGTGAGCGTGAAGCAATTGCCGAGTACGTCGAGAACAACCCAGGGGCCGAGTACGGCGAAATCATTCAGCATATGATGAACTCAACCCCCGAACGGGTGAGTCGTCAATTGGATGTCCTTGATGGAGAGCGGGTACGGCGAGATGAGGAGATGTTCTATCCAATCGAGAGTGAAAAATAGTGGTCTCAAAGAAGATCGAAGAACGGTTGGGGATATACAAGTCACTATCAGAGGTACCGGAAGAGTACCGTTTCTACTCGTTTTCCCCCGGCATAGATGAGCAAAATATCTGGTCGGAGTGGAACGAAATCCACTCTGATTCTAAGTGGAAGCGTGCGGAGGCACGCCGCGTCAAAGACCGCTGGGGAGACCATCTCGAAGACACGGGGAGACATTACGCATTAGCGACACCAGAAGATGTCGAGTCTTTCATCAAGGGGCTTCTTGACGAGGTCCAAATTGAGCGAGCGTACAAACCCTATTGGCTGTTCCTCAAGCGGTTCTACCACTGGCTCGTGTGGCACACTGAGTATCCACATCGATATAATCCGGTGCTAATGGCCTCAGCCAACTACCCAGCATGTAATGAAATCTGGGAGTTCGTCATGTCATTCGACAGGGAGTCATTCAAATGACAAACGAAAAACGCAAAGAGATCGCAGACGCCTTCGAGAAAGATTTAGATCCGCTCTCGACGCTCGAGGGGACCTTCATCAGAAAGGAACTTGAACCGTTTGAGGCGGCTCTTAGCGACCTCATCGACTACGAAACGACGCCTCAAGGAACGATCAATAACTACACGGTACCAATCAAACAGTGGAAGAGCTTCATGGACAGATATGACCGTCACCCGGCATGCCCGGCTGAACACCACGTTGGTGCGTTCATTACATACCTCCGTCAAGAACGCGAAAATTCAGACAGCACCATTAAACCGAAGATCCGCCATTTGAATAGCGTTTTCAAACACTGGCAGTCCGACCCGGCCTTCCCCCACGACGACGCGTTCAATCCATTTTCGAAGGAACTACAGAGAGGTCACTTGTCACCAGAAGAAGCGAACGAACCGCCACGAATCTCTGTTCCTGAGCTCCGTGAGAAGCTCCAAGACGTGAACCACTGGCGAGATCAGTGTATCATTGTGATGCAACTGAAACTCGGTCTCCGCGCAAGTGAACTGTGTAACATCAAGCTGTCAGAAATCAATCTCCGTCATCAAGAACTGACAGACCACTACGATGAGATGGGGACGCACAGACGAGTCCGCGACCGGCCCAACTCCGTCTACATTCCGCCTGACCGAGATCTGAACAAGTCGAATGTCCCCCGAGTGCTTCCACTCGACGATGAGATGCGGCTGTTCCTCATTGAGTATCTTCTCGTGAGGCCCGACAACGGAAAATCATGGCTGTTTCTCTCTCCGACCCGCCATAATCAGATGAACAACTCAAAAATCAACGAGATTTGGAAAGATTACTTCCACCCCGAATATAAGATGGATCCTGATGATCCATATCGGAGTCTTACCTCACACTTCGGTCGCCACCGGTTCTCAACGCACTTCCGAAACGAACGGGAGTGGCCAGAAGAAAAAATACAGTACATGACTGGCCACAAAGGTGACTACGACAGCGATCAGCATGACTCATTGGCCACATACGTCCACACGTACTATGAAGACATCAAAGACCGATACCTTGACGAGATATACAAGTTCGGGCTTGGTATCTAACTATCCGCAGGTCCGAGGTACCCCCACGCCTGTAGGCGGTCTCCATCGCCGCTGATCCAACGCTCACCGATGTCATCGCGGTAGTACATATTCGGCATCACGATATCATCAATCCGGTCGTACGCTTGCTCACGCGCTGCCTGCATCGTTTCACCTTTCCCGGTCACAACGATGGGCATCCCATTGCCGCCGGCGACACGCCACTGGCCGTCAACCTTCTTTGCGTCTTCAAGATGAATCCCTTCGCGGCTCTCCGTCTCGAAGACCACCGCGGCGTTTCGAGAGTTCTCATCGTATGTCTTGTCGTCGTCGAACGGGAACGGTGGGAGGACAACCCGAATGGCGATCTGGTAACCATTGTGAACCTCTACGTTCGGGTCGTTTCCGTGTGCGAGGTCGTAGAAGAACTCGCCGGTAGACGACTCGATCGACTCTTCTTGTAGCGCAATCGTCGGGTACCCGAACCGCGGTGTGAACTCTAGCGGATAGATCCCGTTCTCGTTGACGATACAGTTGATATCAATACTTCCCACGTACCCTTCGTTAGCGAGCCAGCCTTCGAGTTTGCCAAACGTCTCCTCGAACAATTTGTTCTGCCCCGCCCAGAACATCGACGTTCCCATCTCACCAGTCTGTGGACCGATGTTCCCAGGGAATAATTTCTTATGCTCAAAGTTGAAATTGACTTGGTCAATAAACGTCTCACCGTTGAAGAACCCGCAGATGGCGACTTCGACGCCTTGGACTTTCCGTTGGAGTTGGAAGCCCTTCATTCGGTGACCCCACGCCTTCTTGTAAGCACGGAGTACGTCTATAACGTCACTCCCATCATCCTCATTCCCGACATAGATCAATCGTTTGACGTTCTGAACTTCGCCAAGTGGCTTGATGACGTATGGAGCCGGATTCTCTTTGACATGGTTGATGCCTGCGTCAAAGTCGTTGAAGATGTGGTGCTCAACGGTATTGACGTCGTGCTCTTCGAGTATCTCCATCGCATAGCCACGATCTTCTTCAAGATGATCGGTGTTCGGGGTTCCACCAACGACAGCCTTCCCTTGCTCGCGGAGTTCCTGAGCGAGTTTGCCCGTCCCGATGTCCGGGCCCACCCAGATGTCGTCGAAAATGATGACGTCGGCCCAGTCGACCTCCGCCCGCCAATCATCAGTCTTGGGCACGAAGCCATCACCGATTTCCTGATCTCCTTCCGATTCGATGTAGTATTTCACATCGTGACCCTCGCGGTGGACTCGCCACGCGAGGTCAGTGATCAGTGCGGCGTCGGCGGAAACGAAGAGGAAGTGTTTGGATTCCATTGTTGTGGTTTAAGCAGCGGTGACAGCGGTTTGTCTCTCGGTACACTGCGGTGAGTTATATAATAGATCCCGGAAATAGTGCTCGAAATTGAAGTTGACCTGGTCGATGAACTCGTCGCCGTTGAAGAAGCCGCAGATAGCGATTTCAACGCCCTCTACTTTGCGTTGCAGCTGGAAGCCCTTCATCCGGTGGCCCCACGCCTTCTTGTACGCGTTCAGGACGTCTACGACGTCGCTCCCGTCGCCCTCGTTCCCGACGTACAGCAGCCGCTTGACGTTCTGGACCTCGCCGAGCGGTTTGATGACGTACGGGGCGGGGTTCTCCTCCACGTGTCGGATGCCGTCGTCGAAATCGCGGAAGACGTGGTGTTCGATCGTGTTGACGCCGTGGTCTTCGAGGACCTCCATCGCGTACCCCCGGTCCTCTTCGAGGCGGTCGGTGTTCGGCGTCCCGCCGACGACGGCGTTCCCGTCCTCGCGGAGCTCCGCGGCGAGCGCCCCGGTGCCGACGTCGGAGCCGACCCAGATGTCGTCGAAGACGACGACGTCGGCCCAGTCGACCTCGGCCTCCCAGTCGTCGGTCTTCCGAACGAACCCGTCGCCGATCTCCCGGTCGCTCTCGGCCTCGATGTAGTACTTCACCTCGTGGCCCTCGCGGTGGACCTGCCAGGCGAGGTCGGTGATCAGCGCGGCCTCGGCCGAGACGAACAGGAAGCGAGCGGGGTCCATACGGCGGTCTCACGCGGCGAGGACTTGAGTGTGGGTGTCGGTCCCGCGCTACTGTCCGACGACGTCCGGTTCGAGCGCGCCGACCGCCTCGAGGATCGTCTCGACGTCCCCCTCGTCGACGCCGTTCTCCCGGAGCGCCTCGCCGAGGTAGGTCGCGACGCGACCGAACGCCTCCGCCGTGACTCCCATCCCCTCGTGTGCCTCCCGCATGTCGGCCCCCTCGTACGAGACCGGGCCGCCGGCGACGGCGCTGACGAACTGCACCTGATGGGCGTACAGCGCCTCCCTATCGACGCCCCCGAAGTACGGTTCGAGGAGCGGATCGTCGAAGACGCGGTCGTAGAAGTCGGACACGACGGCCTCGACGGCTTCGCGACCGCCGATGTCGGCATAGATCGATTGGCTCTCGGTCATCAATTCGATCGCATTTCTTGCGGCATAAGACTGGTTCGAAAGAACATGTTCGGTGATATCGTCCGCGATCCGCCGGGCGGGCGACGCGTGCGTGTCGAACACGTTCGGGTGAATCCTGATCCGCGTGGCGGCCGGCGATCCGATATGCGACACGAACGGCTCGACGCGCGACGGACATCGGCCGTTCGAGAGCCCGACGACGGTTCGGCCGACGAGGAGTCGGCCGACGGCAACTTCGAAGATCCGGACCACGTCCGGCGGCAGATACTGGGCCGAGCGGAGCGGATCGAGCGCCGCGAGGTCGCGGAGGCGATCTCGTCGCTCGAGGCGCGCGGCGGCCTCACCGACGAGCAACGCGAGACGGTCCGTCTCCTCGGAGCCGCGATAGCCCGGGAGCTGACGGCGGCGCCCGAGTCGGCCCTAGAGGGAACCGCGCGGGACGAATCGGCGGCCGTTCGGGCCGTCGCGCGGTTGTTCGACATCGAGAGCGAGTAGCCGCGACCCCGCCCCTACGCCTCGACCTTCGGGAACTCGGCGACGAACTCGTCCGCCGCCTCCTGCCGGACCTCGTAGCGCTCCTCGTCGAACGCGGGCACCTCGGCGGCCATCTCGTAGTACAGGGGCTTCGGTTCGTGGTCGTTGACGATGGTGAGCGTCTCGCCGGGTTCCATCCCGTCGAACTCCTCGTGGATCCGGTCGTGTCTGTTCACCGGCGGAATGTCGCGAACGTCTAGTCGTGGCATGCGTCCGAGCGTTCGCGACGCCTCCGCATCCGTGTTGAGACGAACACGTTCGGGCACAGCCACACCCCGCCGAGACCTGTGGATCCGAACGTGACGGGTTCATCGACGCAACCGATCGAACAGGACGCGAACAGCCCCCGCCGCTCGCACGGCCGATGCGGCTCGTTCCGCGGAGGTGAGTGACGTGCCCGCGACGAGCCTCGACGCGGAGCGAACCTACGACGAGGAGCGGTTCTCGACGAGCGGCGTGTTCCGAAGCGACCGCTCGAAGGTCGTCTGCGGCTACTTCGAACCGGGGCAGTTCATCCCCGTTCACGCCCCCGAGAGCGACGTGACGATCGCGGTCCAGTCCGGCAGCGGAACGGTTCGCGAGGGCGACACCGAGCACCCTGTCGCTCCCGGCGACGTCGTCGTCGTCGAGGCGGGGACCGAGCGCGGCGTGAAGGCGGACCACGACGCGCGCCTCGAAGCGGTTCTCGTCACCGCGCCGCCGCCGACCGACGCGGAGCACGACCCGGTCCGGGAGGGGATCCGACGCGGCGTGTTCGATCCGCGAGCGGAATCGGAGTGAGGGCGCCGGAAGGGCGCCGGGGCGGTCGCGTCCGCTCGGTCGTTCGGTTCGCCCGCTCACCGACGGTCTAGGCGCTAAACTTCGTGGAGACGGGGCGGGGGGTCACGCAGGCGTTGGTGGGGTACCGACCCGGGACGACCGGCCACTCGACGTCCACGTCGACGCGTACGATAGAGGGCATATGTAACAAAATCACTGTATTTTTGTGATATAAAAACTATTCTTCATACTTTTAAAATGCGGGTTGTTTTTACCGGGTTTTTCCCTCTGAAGAGGACACCTTTTTATTCGAGGTGACGGAAGCCCCGGACGACACTGAATGATTCAGAAGACAGACCGCGAGTGGTGGCCGAGCCAGTTGAACCTAGAGATACTCGACAAGAACGCCCGCGATGTCGGGCCGTACGACGACGACTTCGACTACGCGGAGGCGTTCCGGTCGCTCGACCTCGACGCGGTGAAGGCGGACCTCGAGGAGCTGATGACGAGCTCGCAGGACTGGTGGCCGGCCGACTACGGCCACTACGGACCGCTGTTCATCCGGATGGCGTGGCACAGCGCCGGGACGTATCGGACGGCCGACGGCCGCGGCGGCGCGGCGGGCGGTCGGCAGCGGTTCGCCCCGCTCAACAGCTGGCCGGACAACGCGAACCTCGACAAGGCGCGTCGGCTGCTCCTCCCGATCAAACAGAAGTACGGCCGCAACCTCTCGTGGGCCGACCTGATGATCCTCGCCGGGAACGTCGCCATCGAGTCGATGGGGTTCAAGACGTTCGGCTTCGCCGGCGGCCGCGAGGACGCCTTCGAGCCCGACGACTCCGTCTACTGGGGCCCGGAGAGCGAGATGGACACGCAGGAGCGCTTCGACGAGCCCGGTGAGCTCGACCCGGGGCTCGGCGCGTCCGTGATGGGGCTCATCTACGTGAACCCGGAGGGGCCGGACGGCAACCCCGACCCCGAGCTGTCGGCGAAGAACATCCGCCAGACGTTCGACCGCATGGCGATGAACGACAAGGAGACGGCGGCGCTCATCGCCGGCGGTCACACGTTCGGGAAGGTCCACGGCGCCGACGACCCCGACGAGCACCTCGGCCCCGAGCCGGAGGCCGCCCCCATCGAGGCGCAGGGCCTCGGCTGGGAGAACGACTACGGCAGCGGGAAGGGCGGCGACACGATCACGAGCGGGATCGAGGGCCCCTGGACCGGCTCGCCGACAGAGTGGGACATGGGGTACCTCGACAACCTGCTGGAACACGAGTGGGCCGCCGAGAAGGGCCCCGGCGGCGCCTGGCAGTGGCTCCCGGTCGACGCGGACGACGTCGAGAGCGCTCCGGACGCGCACGACCCCGACGAGGCGGTCACGCCGATGATGCTCACGACGGACGTCGCGCTGAAGCGCGACCCCGACTACCGCGAGATCATCGAGGAGTTCCAGGAGAACCCGATGGAGTTCGGCATGAACTTCGCGAAGGCCTGGTACAAGCTGACCCACCGCGACATGGGCCCGCCGGAGCGGTTCCTCGGTCCGGAGGTCCCGGACGAGGAGATGATCTGGCAGGACCCGATCCCGGAGGTCGACCACGACCTGATCGGGGACGCGGAGGCGAGTGATCTCAAAGGGGCGATCCTCGACACCGACCTGACGACGCGACAGCTCGTCAAGACCGCGTGGGCCTCGGCGTCCACGTACCGCGACAGCGACAAGCGCGGCGGCGCGAACGGCGCGCGCGTCCGGCTCGACCCCCAGCGCGGCTGGGACGTGAACGAGCCGGAGCGGCTCGACGCGGTGCTGGCGACGCTCGAAGAGATTCAGACGGAGTTCAACGCCTCGCGCACCGACGACGTGCGCGTCTCGCTCGCCGACCTGATCGTGCTCGGCGGCGCCGCGGCGGTCGAGCAGGCGGCCGCGGACGCCGGCCACGACGTGACGGTCCCGTTCGAGCCCGGGCGGACCGACGCCTCGCAGGAGCGGACCGACGTCGACTCGTTCGAGGCGCTCGAGCCGCGCGTCGACGGGTTCCGGAACTACCTCGGCGACGGCGTCGACCACCCGCCCGAGGAACTGCTCGTCGACAAGGCCGACCTCCTGGACCTGACCGCCACCGAGATGACGGCGCTCGTCGGCGGCATGCGCGCGCTCGGCGCCACCTACGAGAACACCGACCGCGGCGTCTTCACCGACAGTCCCGGCACGTTAACGAACGACTTCTTCGTGAACCTGCTCGACATGGGGACCGAGTGGCGGCCCGTCGAGGCGGGCGCGGAGGACGCCGACGTGTACGAGGGGATCGACCGCCAGACCGGTGAGGTCGAGTGGGAGGCCACCCGCCTCGACCTGATCTTCGGCTCGAACTCCCGGCTCCGCGCCATCGCGGACGTCTACGGGAGCGAGGACGCCGAGGAGAAGCTCGTGCGCGACTTCGTCGACGCGTGGACGAAGGTCATGCGGCTCGACCGCTTCTATCTCGAATAGGTCGCGACGCCGCGCTCGTCGCGGATGCCGTTTTCATCCGCGCGATCGGTCGTCCAGTGAGCGAACCGATTCCGTCAGTCGGCGGTTTCGCACTCTACGGTGAGTCCCCCGCCGGCGTCGAGAACCGCCCCGGGACCGACGGACCGGGAGCGGCGGCGGCGGTGCCCCGATCGTCCGAAGAACTTTATCAATTACCGTCGATCACTGTAGAATGGCGCCCCGTGACGGGGAGCCGGGGGGAGATTCGTCCGCCGGCGAGAATTCCGAGCCAGACGCCGAAGTAGCGCTGAGTGACGTTCGATCTCCGTTGGCGTCGCGGCTGATCGCCGCGTTCCGGTCGCTCGACCGTCGCGGCCTGTTCACCGTCGCACTGCTCGTTGGGGGGGTTCCGTTTGCGGCGAGCGCGGTCATCGCATTCCGAGGCGGGTTCGGACTCCGGTTCCTGCGGACCGGGTCGGTCTACGTTTGGACCGTCGGGCTGTTCGTCGGGGGACTTACGTTCGGGTGGTGGGCCAAGCGATACCCGGAACTGTGGGTGACACTCAGACCCGTCTTCGACGTACCTGAGAACGAGTATCGAGCCGTCGTTCGATCTCGGATCGCCGAGATGTACGACCTCGGGCGAGT
Source organism: Halorubrum sp. Ea1 (assembly GCF_002252965.1). Classification (NCBI taxonomy): domain Archaea; kingdom Methanobacteriati; phylum Methanobacteriota; class Halobacteria; order Halobacteriales; family Haloferacaceae; genus Halorubrum; species Halorubrum sp. Ea1. The sequence continues at coordinate 3,249 of NZ_NHPG01000127.1, read as the reverse complement.
CCTGCTGTGGTTTCCCGTCGTCCTGCTGTCGGGCGTGATCTACGATTTGGTGTTGGTCGGGGCCCCGTACGTGATCTACGTACGGAGCGCGGATCCCCTGGTTTCCGTCGCCGCTCCGACGGTGCGTCTTCCCTTCGACGTGTACGCCTACTCGCTGAGCGTCATCAACTACGCGTTCGGCATCGTGAGTCTGGTGGGACTCCTGATAGCCGTTCACGTCGCGGTAATCCACGTCCGCTTGGTCAGCGACGTAATGCGTCTGCGAATACGAGACGTTCGAACGGCCGCGGTCGAACTCACGCCGCTCGCGCGGTTCGACGTCGTCATCTCGTTGGGGTGGTTCGCCTCTCTGACCTTCGGGATGGTGATCTTGATCGCCACCGAGTACGATCCTTGGACGGATCCGCTGTTTCTATCGACGTTCCTCCTCGTGTTCCTGTTCGGCGTCGTCCTGTTCGCGGTCCCGCAGCTTTCGATCCACACCGCCCTTCAGTCGGAGAAGCGGACGCTCTTGGGCGAGATCGACGCGAAGTACGAGCGCATGTACGAAGACCTCTCCAGTACGGGCGATTCGGAACACTCGTCCGAGGAGGTCTCGACACGGTTGGACGTCCTCGAGGCCCGTCGGCGGAACGCGACGGAGATCCGAACGTGGGCGTACGACCTACCGGGCGTGGCGTCGCTCCTGGTCTCGTCGGTGATTCCGCTGATCCTCCAGTTCGGCCAGATGATCGCGTGACCGGGGTGTGTCACGGGAGGCGATACGCCCGCTTGCTCGCGTCGCTACCGCAACGCCGCATGAACCGGCGTGAGTCTCGGTCGTCAACACCCGGGCGCGTGTCAATGGCCGTTTCGGGTGACCTGATAGCGCGGGAGACCGCCTCTGAGGCTCCGGCCGCGAGAACGCGCGCGGGCCGGGAAGCGTTCGGCTCGCCTCACCACACCGGCACGAGCAGTACCGCGACCGTCGCCGAGATGAAGACGAGCTTCAGGGCGGTGTTGACAGCGATCACCTTCGTGCCGAACTCGGCGCCCCAGATCCCGTACTGGAAGGGGATCGAGCGCCGGAAGGTGGAGACGGCGAACGAGAGGATACCGCCGATGAGCAGGCTCGCGACGGCGGTCCGAGTGGTGAACACGCCGGCCTCGGTCCCAGCGAGGGTCACGGCCCCGGCCGTCGTGTCGAGCGTGTAGACGGCGATCACGGGGACCGCGGCGCCGGGCAGGCCGAGGACCCCGGTGATCGGCTCGGCGACGCTCGTCAGGGCCTCGACGTCGTAGTTGGTGACGAGCGCGATCACGAGCGTGTACACGACCGCGAGGCGCGGGACGATCCGGCGGAGGGTCGACCACGACTTCTCGCCGGCCTCCCGGACGCGTTCGCGGCTCGTGCGCTCGTCGTCGTCGGGCCCGCTCGCGTCGACGTCGGCGAGCGCGGCGCGGTCCACGTTGCGCTCCGAGAGCAGGGCGCCGCCGGCGAGCACGCCCGTGACCGTGATCGCGAGGGCGATTCCGGCACGGGCGGAGACGTAGACGACTCCCGTCTCCGCGCCCAGGATCGGGATCAACACCGGGATGTAAAACGTGAACACGTGCTGGACGAAGCCGAAGAACGTGTTGATGGTGACGGCGACGAGCGTCGCTCGGTCGTCGAGTAGGCCCGACTCGCGGTACTCGGCGAGCGTAGCGTAGCCCGCGGTCGTCGACGCCGCGGTCGTGAGGATCGCGGTGCCGACCTCGTCGGGGAGGTTCGCGGGCCGGGTGAGCCACCCGGCCAGCCCGGCGACGTACCGGATCAGCCCGAACGCGACGGCGACGTTGGCGGCGAAGACGCCGATCGCGATGAACGCCGCGATCCGCGCGAGCCGCGGGGCGACCTCGGCGAGCAGGGCGACGACCTCGGCGGCGACCGATTGCACGACCGGCGGTACGCGACCGCCAACCTAATGCGCGTCGAAACGGGCGGACGGGCGAGCGGTTTCGGAACGGCCAGCGATCCGGGCCGGCGGCCCCCTCGGACCGCCGAGCGATCCCGATTCGACGGCCGTCCCGGACCGCCGAGCGCTCGCGGGGCTTATGAGACCAGCGCGCGAACCCCTCGCCGATGGCACCCGCGGAGGACGACATCTCGATCGAGGAGAAGCGCGTGTACGCCGGGACGGCGGACCGCACCGACGCGTACGTCGCCACCGGGAACGGGGTCGTCCGGGTGGCGCTGTCGGCGGACAAGGTCGGCGCGTTCGACATGGTCGCCCGCGATCCGGCCCGCGACGTCGCCGTGCTCCCCCGCGACGGCGACCCGGACCTCGTCGGGATCGCGACGGCGGACGGCCTGCGAGTCGCCCGCGTCGACGACGACCCCGAGTTCGGCCGGAGCGCGGGCGACGCGGCCCCGGCGGTCGCGGTCGGCGCCCACGACGGCGCGTTCCTCGTCGCCCTAGAGGACGGCGGGATCGATCGGGTCGCGGTCGGTGGCGGGGACGCCGGCCCGACCGCGGGGGTCACCCGGCTCGGGTCCGTGTCGGAGCCGCGCGCGGTCGACGGCCCCCTCGTCGCGGCCGCGGACGGGGTGCACCGGGTCACCGGGAGCGAGGGCGCGGGTGAAGACCTCGCCCTCACCGCGGTCGGCCTCGACGACGCCCGCGACGTCGCCGGCGCGGGGATGCCTCTCGCAGCGACCGGGTCGGGGCTCTACTGGCTCGGTAACGGCTGGATGACGGCGCTGGAAGGGACCGCCGAGGCGGTCGCGGCCGACGGCGACGGCCACGCGCTGGCGGTCGTCGACGGCGAGCTTCTGGTCCACGCCGGCGACGCGTCGGGGGCCGGGGCCGTCGCGTGGGACGCCGAGACGTGGCGACTCGCCGACCTCCCCGTGGACGAAGAGGCCGTCGCGCTCGGCTACGGGCCCGGGATCTCCGTAACCGTCACCGCGGCCGGCACGCTCTGCGTCGACGCGGGGGACGGCTGGCGACACCAGGTGGTCGGCGTGCGGGACGTCGCGGGCGTCGCGCTCGCGGTCGTGGAATAGCGTGTCGATCGATTATAAACGGTTGCTGCCGCGGTGAGTATCTAATAAGATCCGACCGTTCGTTTATAAATAACTGCTGGTGGCGGATCGATGGTGTCTGCCTGCAAAGCCCCAGCAGTGAGGCGGTCACACGCTCGCTGCGCGCTTCAGTCGCTCGTTTCACTCGCTCCTTCCAGTGCTTACATCGCCTGTGACCGCCTCACGGCTGCCCCTTTGAGTCC